>JAICIW010000195.1 GCA_025928735.1 Rhodanobacteraceae bacterium
GCAGCTTCGATCGCAGGTGCCGCAGTTCGAATTCAAGCTGGCCAAGGGTGACGGTCAGCGGCGTGACAGAACGTTTCGCGGGCAGCTTCGCCTTGTCGAACGCGAACCCGCGTGCGCATGCTTCGGCAAACACTCCGTGCAGGTAATCGTTGATCGCATCGAGGGGCGCGGAACAACCGGAGAATCGCGCGAGTTGCGGGTGCGCGCGATAGCCGCGTGTCTGCCCCGTCAGCACCGCGCGCGCCAACAACGCCTCGCGCCACGCGGCGGTCAGACCCTTGGAGTCGAAGTAGCGCGGATGCAGGCTCCACAATCGCATCGCGGCATTGTGTCAGATCGCCGCGGCCGCATCGAAGCTTGGTGCCGAAGGTGGGACTCGAACCCACACGCTTTTAAGGGCGGCGGATTTTGAGTCCGCTGCGTCTACCGATTCCGCCACTTCGGCGACGGGCCGCAAAGTATGCGGGAGTGCCGCGCGAATGCCAAGCACTGATGGCAGCGAGCGGCCGTCAGGTGAACCCCGGCCAACCCGCTACCGGCATTTAGCCCGAAGTTGACGCCGCATTTACACGCGGCTTCGCATCATGTCCGGACGACGCGGACGCGGCATCCTGCCGGTGCGCGTCATCATCGACAAGGAGAGTCCCCATGCGAACCTCGATCCTCGCTCTTTGCGGCATGGCCGCGCTCGGAATGGCCGCAGGCGCGTTGGCGCAGAACACGCCCACCAACAACCCGCCGACCCAACCAGCCACGTCGACCGCCAGCAAGCCGGCAGGCCAGATGGACAATTCCGGCGGCGGCCTGGGCATGCAGATGACGCCGCGCGAGGCGCAGATGGCATTCCAGAACATGGATACCAATCATGACGGCTTCCTCGACCGCTCGGAGTTCACGCACAGCGGCGACAGCGGCCAGCGCTTCCCGGGTTGTGACAGCGACCATGACGGCAAGCTTTCCGAAGCCGAATACGTGGCGTGTTCGCAGCGTCCGGCGACGCAATCTCAGCGGTAAATTGCCCGCGGGGATGGTGCGATCCGTCCGCGTCAGTGATCCAGCGACAGTTGCCGTTCGCCGCGCGCGTACCAGTCGCCGCCTGCGGGTTCGAACACGCTGCAGCGAATCATCGGCCGCTGGTAGACGTGCACGCTGACCGCGATATCGGTGTCGCTGGCGTTGCAGATCGTGTGGTGTTCGTGGGGCGGGATCAGGCTGCCGGCCGAGCCGGCGCCGGCCTGGATCACGCCGGCCGGAACGAAACGGTAGCGCTCGTCGTCATGCTCGCACAACTCGTACTGCACCACTTCCAGCGCACCGCGCCACACGCCTTCGACGCACCACATGCCGGCATGGTCGTGGATCGGCGTGCCCTGACCTGGGCTCCAGGTCATCGCGACCACGCAATAGTCGTGCTCGCGGCTGTGGTACAGCTCACGCCGCGCATAGTGTTCCGCGCAACCTTCGAACACGCACTCGGGCAGGCGAACCTCACCCGAGTGAATTGCGTCGCACAGTGCGGTACGCAGCGCGCGCATGGTGTCGACCGTGTCGCCACTGGTGACGGCAGCGTCGAACGCGCGGATCAGGCGTTCGCGCCCGGGGAAATCGATGGCCATGGCATAAGCTTATAACGTCTGGTGCATCGGCGGGCAAGCGGCTGCCCGGAAGCCCCCGCCGGGAATCAGAGCGACGTCATGAAGGCGCCGATCGCTGCCCCGAAGCGGCCGGTGTCGACCAGGAACGCGTCGTGACCTTGCGGCGAATCCAAGCCGACGAACGTGGTGTCGGTGCCGGTCGCACTCAGATCGTCGGCCAGCTGCTGCTGCTGTTCCAGCGGAAACAGGATGTCGGTTTCGACGCCGATCACCAGCGCGCGCTCCAGTTTCATTTTTGCGAGTGCATTGCGCACGGAGGTGGCGGGATCGGGCGCGCCGCCGTATTCGGCGAGGTCGAACCAGTCCGACGCACGCGACAGGTACAGGTAGCAATTCGGATCGAACGAACGCGTGAAGCGGCGCGCGTGCGCGTTGAGGTAGGATTCGATCTGGAACTCCGCCCCGAAGGGATCTTCGTCGCGCTGATCGGCATCCAGCCGGATGCGCCCGAACCGACCGCGCCACTCCAGTGCCGAGCGGTAGGTGATCACACCCAGCTTGCGCGCGATGTTCATGCCGGTTTCGGGGTAATGATCGTCGTCGTAGTGGCCGTCGTTCCATTTCGGATCGAGCCGGATGGCTTCACGCTGCAAGGATCGAATGGCGATCGCGAAAGGCTGCGCGCGCGGCGCGGTGCACACGCTCACGTGCGCGCGCGCGAAACCGGAATGGTGCGCCAGGCAGCCCAGCGCCGACATCCCGCCCATCGAACAGCCGACCAATGCCGCGAGACGCTCGATGCCGAGCCCGCGCGCGAGTTCATGGCCGGCGTTGCCGACGTCTTCCAGCGACAGCTCGGGGAAATCGAGGCGCCATGGTTGGCCGGTCGTCGGGTTGGTCGAGGCCGGTCCGCTGGAACCCTTGCAACTGCCCAGCGAATTCGCGCAGATCACGAACCATCGTGCGGTATCGATGGCCTTGCCGGCGCCGATGATGTCTTCCCACCAGCCGGGCGATGCGTCGATGGCGTTGCTGGCTGCGTGCGCGCTGGGCGAGAGCCCGGTCAGGATCAGCGCCGCGTTGTCACGCGCCGCATTCAACGTGCCCCAGGTTTCGTACGCGAGCCGTGCGCCGAGCAATTGCCCGCCGCGCTTCATCGGAAATGGCGAGGGCAGGTCGAGGTATTGGCGAGCGTCGGCCATGGCGGTCTTCGGCGAATCGAAACCTGCAAGGGTAATGAACACACGCGAGTCGGCCAAGTGACGCGTCGCCGCGGGCGCGATTCTTGCGAACGGACCCTGTCGATGCGTCATCCCGGCGCAAGCCGGGATCCAGTGTCTTTGCTTCCGCGGCTGTTTGGTGATGCGGGTGCGAGCCGAGATGCGAGGTGCGCCGGAATGACGAGTGCTGTCAATCCACCTTGTCGATCGTCAGCGCGACCGGCGCGTGCGAGTCGGTCGCGACCTCGACCGGCGCGGATTCCAGATCGCCCGCTTGCGGCATTGCGTTGCCGCTCTTGCTGATCCTTGCGGCGATGCTGACCTTCGTGAATTTCGAAAGCGTCATCGCGGGTGTCATGGCCATCGCGTCCGTCAGGGTGACCTTCGCCGGCAAATCGGAGGCCTTCAGGCGCGCGACCGCCAGCGGCATGGGCGGACCCTCCACCGCGCGCGCGAACACGAACAGCGTGTCCGTCGGCTGCACCTTCGCGACGAGAGCCGGGTCGAGCTTGACGGTGACGTTGAGCGCCACGGAAGAAACTGCGGCAGAGGCTGACAACGCAGTTGCGGGATCGGCGGCTACCACGGTCGCGTTCTGCGTATCGCCGGCCCGCGTTTCGGCTTCGGCCAATTGCTGTTTCACGGTTTCGGCGACGCGGGAACCCGGTTCCAGCAGCGGCAGCAGGGTTTTCCATTGCTTCGCGGCGTCGGCGTAGTCGTTGCGCTGGAAATCGCTGATGCCGAGCAGCCACAGCGCGCGCTGGTGCGTGGGCTCGATCTGCAGCGCACGCTGCAGCTTGGCGCGCGACGCATCGTCGATCCGATGCGAAGGCGATGTTTCGGCCGTCGCTTCCACCCACGCCACCATCGCGTCCGGATCGTCGGGCTTCAACTTCAGCAAATGGTTCAACGCGTCCAGCGCCTGCTGCGGCTGGTCGAGCGCGGAATACGCCTGCGCCAGCAGCGCCCAGCCTTTGGCGTCGTTCGGCTTGCGCTGCAGGCTTTCCTGCAACTGGCGGGTGGCCTCGGCGAGCGTTGCCTGGTTTTCCGCGGCGGGCATGGGTTGCAGCGCCTGCGGCGTGCCGACCGCGAGATATGCACCCAGCACGACGGGCGGCGTCACCAGCGCGAGAATGAGCGCAAGCACGAACGGCCCGCGCGGTCGGCCTTCGCGGCGAGCGCTGCGCAGCATCGGTACCAGTACGCAGGCGAGGGCGACCACCACCATGATGGCCGCGATGACGAGAAATCGTGCTGTCATCAATCGTCTCCGGGATGCCCCATAGCGGCAGCGGCGCGATCAGCGTACGCACTGGCCAGCGCAATGGCTGTTGCCGCGATGACGAGAAAACGGGTGGTCACCAATCGTCTCCGGGATCTTCAGCGATGGTGCCCGCCGGGCGGGTGCGCCGGCGCAGCAGTACGACCACCACGATGCCGCCCGCGAGCAGGATCACGGGCGTACCGAACCACAACGCGATCGTCGAGGGCGCGAGCGGCGGGTCGTACAGGATGAAGGTGGAATAGCGCGCGACCAGCCAATCCTTGATTTCCTTGTCGCTCTTGCCCTGCTGCATCATGTCGAAGATCTGCCGCCGCAACTGCTTGGCGAAATCGGCGTTCGATGCCAACAGACTTTCGTCCTGGCAAACCATGCAGCGCAGTTCACTTGTGAGGTGCTGGAAACGGTCGCGCTGCGCGTTGTCCTTGAACGGCAGCGGATCGATCGCGAACGCGGTCGCGCTGAGTGCCAATGCGAACGCAATGACAACGACGGCCATCACCTGCCGAATGCGCCGAAGCTGTTTTTTCCACTCTCCCTTCGGGGAGAGTGAGGGTTCGGTTTTGCTCCCCTCTCCCATCGCGAGAGGGGTTGGGAATGAGGGTACGGAATCGACGCAACTTCTCACTACGGACGAACCCTCACCCGCCCCTTCGGGTTCGCGCTGCGCGCGCGTTCGCTTCGCTCCGCCTCTCCCGAGGGGAGAGGGAAGGCGCATGGCGAGCAGGCGCTTCACGTGCTGCCCCCGTGCTCGAGCGCGCGGATCTTCGGTTCCAGTTCCTTCGCGATCACGTCGGGCGTCAATGGACCGATGTGCTTGTAACGGATGACGCCCTTCGCATCGATCAGGTAGGTCTCCGGCGCGCCGTATACGCCGAAGTTGATCGCGGTCTCGCCGGACTGGTCGGTGATTACCTCGTGGTACGGATTGCCGTGACGGTCCAGCCAGGCGCGCGCATCCTGGGGCGCGTCCTTGTAGTCGTAGCCGATCAGCGGAACACCGAACTTGTCGCGATAGGCCATCAGCACCGGATGCTCGTCGCCGCAGGCGAAGCACCAGCTCGCGAACACGTTGATCAGATACGGCTTGCC
>JAICIW010000079.1 GCA_025928735.1 Rhodanobacteraceae bacterium
CAGGAACTGCTGGGCCACAAGGACGTTGCCACCACGCAGATCTACACGCACGTATTGAATCGCGGCGGGCGCGGGGTGTTGAGTCCGCTGGATCGGAGCTGAGCCGGTTTCAGGCGGCGCGCGGATCGCGTTGCCGGTGCAGGTGCACCAGCAGCAACGAAATGGCCGCGGGCGTCACGCCGCTGATGCGACGCGCCTGCCCCAGCGTGGCCGGTCGCACGCGTTTCAGTTTCGCGGAAACTTCCGCGGACAAGCCGCGCACGCGATCGTAGTCGAAGCCGTCGGGAATTGACGTCGATTCGTGACGACGCTGGCGTTCGATCTCGTCGCGCTGGCGGTCGAGGTAGCCCGCGTACTTCGCCTGCACCTCCACCTGCAGGGCCACGTCTTCGCCTTCGACGGCCGGGCCGAAGCCGTCGATCGCAGTTAGCGCCGCGTAGTCGAGTTCCGGACGGCGCAGAAGATCCAGCGCGTTGGCTTCGTGCGCGAGCGCGATGCCGCGTTGCGCCTGCAATGCAGCGCCGAATGCGTTCGTGGGCGTCGCCCAGATCGATTTCAGCCGCGCGGTTTCGCGTTCCACCGAATCGCGTTTCGCGCGCATTGCATCGAAACGTTGCGGTGGAACCACGCCCAGTTCGAAACCTTTTTCGGTGAGGCGTAGATCGGCGTTGTCCTCGCGCAGGTGCAACCGGTATTCGGCGCGTGACGTGAACATCCGGTACGGCTCGATCGTGCCGTTGGTGGTGAGGTCGTCGATCAGGACGCCGGTGTAGGCCTCGTCGCGGCGCGGCCACCATGGTTGTTCGTCGCGCGTGGCGCGCGCCGCGTTGAGGCCCGCGATCAAGCCTTGCGCCGCGGCTTCTTCGTAGCCGGTGGTGCCATTGATCTGGCCCGCGAAATACAAACCTGCGATGGCTTTGGTTTCAAGCCACGGCTGCAAGCCGCGCGGATCGAAGTAGTCGTACTCGATCGCGTAACCGGGACGCGTGATGTGCGCGCGCTCGAAACCGGGAATCGAATGCACCAGTTCCACCTGCACGTCGAACGGCAGCGACGTGGAAATGCCGTTCGGATAAATTTCGACCGCATCCAGCCCTTCGGGTTCGATGAAGATCTGGTGCGAAGCCTTGTCGGCGAAACGCACCACCTTGTCTTCGATCGACGGGCAGTAGCGCGGGCCGGTGCCTTCGATCTTGCCGGTGTAGAGCGGCGAACGATCCAGCCCCGCGCGGATGATCTCGTGCGTGCGTTCGCGGGTATGCGTGATCCAGCACGGCACCTGGCGCGGATGTTCCTCGCGCGCGCCGAGGTACGAGAACACCGGCAACGGATCGTCGCCCGGCTGTTCCTCGAACACCGAGTAATCCAGCGTGCGCGCATCGATACGCGGCGGCGTGCCGGTCTTCAGGCGATCGGCGCCCAGCGGCAATTCGCGCAATCGTTTTGCCAGCGTGGTGGCGGGCGGATCGCCCGCGCGACCGCCCGCGTGGTTTTCCAGACCGATATGGATCTTGCCGGCGAGGAACGTGCCGACCGTCAGCACCACGCGCGGCGCGCGGATCGTCAACCCCATCTGCGTGACGACACCGGCGACGCGGCCGTGCTCGATCACGAGGTCGTCGACCGACTGCTGGAAGATGTCGAGATTCGGTTGCCGCTCGACGATGCGGCGGATCGCGGCCTTGTATAACGCGCGATCGGCCTGGCAGCGCGTCGCGCGCACCGCCGGACCTTTCGATGCATTCAAGGTGCGCCACTGGATGCCGGCGAGATCGGCCGCGTGCGCCATCGCGCCGCCCAACGCGTCTATCTCTTTCACCAGATGGCCCTTGCCGATCCCGCCGATCGCGGGATTGCAACTCATCTGGCCGATCGTCTCGATGTTGTGCGTGAGCAGCAGCGTGCGTACACCGCAACGCGAGGAGGCCAGCGCGGCTTCCGTGCCGGCGTGGCCGCCCCCCACGACAACGACGTCATAACTGGTCATGGCCTGTCACTTGTTTCCAATTGCAACGCGCGGCGCACCGTGTTTGCCCACGCAATTGCAAAATCCCGTTTGCAATCCGGGTGGCGAATGGTTGCGAAACGTTACCGCGCACCTGCAGCGCGCACGTAATCCTTCGCCTACCCGGCAACGTCACAATCTCTTGCAAATTTCGGCTGCGAATCCCGATGGATTGGCATGCGCCGTGCACCAACACTGTGCGCTCCCGCCGATGCAGTCGCGAACGCGACAGGGACCGGATACAGGGACCGGTCTTGCATCGGCGGGGAGCACCACGGACTGGTGCGAAAAGGAACTGGCGCCCGGCGGTCATCAGGAACAGGGGGAATCCAGAGTAACCGAGTTTCCGGGCGCCAGATTCAGGAAAACATCGGGCGTCGAAGCGGCGGATCAAGTCGCAACTGCCCCTTCGGCGAAGAGTATCAGCGGCTGTGGATGAACGCCACTTGAAGCATTCAGGGCGGTCCTCCACGGAAAGACTTCAGGAGCGTGTGATGAACTACGTCGCAATGACCAATGAAGAGTGGCAAGAGGTGTACCGGCACCACGACGAGCTGGTCGACATGGCCAGGCTCGAGCTGCAGACCGGGGAAATCCGCGAAATGCGCCCGGCCGGGGCACCGCCGCAGCATGCGATGAAACCGGTCGAGCTGCAACTGCACGAACTGGACAGCATCATCGCCAATATTCCGCATTGAAGCGGTACGTCCGGTTCCATCGTTGGGGGGAAAAGGGGAGCGCATCGCGCTCCCCTTTTTCATGCCTGCATTCAGGGAATCTCGACCTTGGTGGCCGCGGCACGGCCGGAAGGCGCCGGACGAGTCGGCGCCACCGCCCGGACCGGATGCGAAACCATCGGCGCCGGGCGCGAAAGCGGGGCCGGCGCCCGGAAATCGGACCGGGCCGGCATCGCCATGGGGCGGCGATTGACGAATTCGGGCTCCGTCGCCAGGCGGGTCGCCGGTCGCGAGACCATCGGGACCGGCGCCCGGAAGTCGGGTCGAACCGGCACGGCCAGTGGGCGCCGATTCGCGAATCCGGTTTCAACGGGTACCCGCGGCGTTGCCGTCGCGGGCGTCGGCGTCGCCAGCGCCGGGTTCCCGATGCGACCGGCCGACCCGCGCGCGAAATCGTGGGGTGCGAACCGCGCCGACGGCAACGGCCGGCGGTTGGCGAAGCGTCCCATCGGACGCGCCGGCGAAGGCACGGACAGATCCTCACTGCGCGAGCTTGGCGGAACCGGCGGGTGGTCGGGTTTCAGCCACGGGCGCGGCGAACCGGACGCCACCGGATTGTGGTCGTGGTGGTGGTGACGGCGCCCGTGATGGCCACAATCCCACCGCGCGCAGCCCCAGCCGGTGGAGTACCAGGGCCCCCAATAACCGGGGAAATTCCACACGTTCGAAATGCCGAGCTTGAAGGTGAATGACGGCCAGTAGCCGTAGTCCCCGTAACCGTCGTACCAGCCGAATGGATTCGAATAAGGACTGGTGCCGTTGTAATAACCATACCCGCTGGTGCCCGGGTAATAAGGGCCGGTGCCGTAATAGAGTGAGCCCTGGCCGGAATAGGGCGCGTCACTGGTGTAGTAACCGCCGCCGCCCGCCACGTCCGGCTGCACGAATGCGTAGCCGGTGGCGCAACCGGCCAGCGCCAATGCGCCGGTGCCCAGTGCCACGACACGCGCAAGGCACCCCCATGCTCGTGATGAAAATGTTCCGCGCATGGCGCACCTCCGGGTTCAGCACGATTTCTGTACCCGATGGTACGCCTTTAAGCGCGCAAGGATGTGAAGCGGGCCGACAACTTCAGCACGCGTCGCCCGCCGCCAACATGCGGGTCAGGATTTCCGTGAGGTCGGGCGAGCGTTGCCCGTGTTCCAGCAGGGCGCGCAAGGCGGCTTCGGCCAACGCGCGACGCGTCGGTTCCAGCCGCGACCAGTCCTCGAAGGCCTTGGCCAGCCGCGCGGAAAGCTGTGGATTGCGCGCGTCAATTTCGCCCAGCTTGTCCGCGAAATACCGGTAGCCGGCGCCATCCGGGCGGTGGAACGCCACCGGGTTGGCGCGCGCGAACGCGCCCAGCAGTGCATGCACCCGGTTGGGATTGGCCAGCGTGAACGCCGGGTCGGATTCCAGCGCCTGCACGCGTTCCAGCGTGGCGTGCGCGGGCACGGTCGCCTGCAACATGAACCACTTGTCCAGCGTCAGCGCGTCGCCATCGAAGCGTTCGCGATACAGGCGCAAGGCATCGCCTGCCTGCACGGCATCATTGCGCACCAGTGCGGTCAAGGCGGCCAGACGCTCGGTCATGCCGTGTGCCTCGCGGCATTGCGCGAAGGCAAGTTCGGCGCCACTGGCGGCATCGTGCCGAACCAGCAGCGAAAGCACGCGGGCCTTCAGGCGGCGGCGTGCGGCGGCTTGGTGGTCGAGCGCGCCCGATTCGCCAGCGTGCAGTTCGCGATAGGCCGAAGCGAGCGGGTCGCCCAACCGCTGCGTCAGCGCGTTTTCCAGGGCGTCGCGGGCGGCATGCACGGCGTCCGGATCGAACGGCGCGTGGCGCGCGCCGAGTTCGAGTTCGGAAGGCGGCGTCAACAGGTCGGCGAGCAGCGCGGGATCGATTTTCGCGCGGATCGCGAACAGTTGCTCCAGTGCGTCGAGCCAGGCGTCGGTGGCGGCGTGCGCATGGCCGCCCGCGAAGGATTCGTCGAACGCACGGCCAGCAAGTTCCTGCGCGGCGTTCCAGCGATCGAAGCCTTCCGTTTCGTGCTGCAGCAACAACGCAAGCTGCGCGGGCGCGTAGTCGAACGCCACGTGCACGGGCGCCGAGAAACCGCGGCACAACGAAGGGGTCGGTGCGGAAGCCACGTCCTCGAACACGAAACGTTGTTCGGCTTGGGTCAATTCGAGTACGCGTTCGCGCGCAACGGGCGTGGTATCGCCCTGAAGCTGCAATGGCATCGGAATACCGTCGTCGCCGAACAGCGCGACGTTCACCGGAATCGGCACCGGCTGCTTGTGCGGCTGGCCCGGCGTCGGCGGCGTGCGCTGGACAAGCATGAGCGTGTAGCGCTTCGAAGCGGCATCGTATTCGCCGCGTGCATGCAGTTCGGGCGTCCCGGCTTGGGCATACCACGCGAGGTACGGCGACAGATCCACGCCGTTGGCTTCGCCGAGCGCGGCCAGCAGATCGTCGATCGTGACCGCCTGCCCATCGAAGCGCGAGAAATACAGATCGGCGCCGCGGCGGAAGCCTTCCCTGCCGAGCCGTCCGGCGATCATCCGGATCAGTTCCGCGCCCTTTTCGTAGACGGTCGCGGTATAGAAGTTGTCGATGGCCTGGTACGCGGCCGGGCGCACCGGATGCGCCAGCGGGCCCGCATCCTCGGGGAACTGCACGCGGCGCAACGTGGCCACGTCCTCGATGCGCTTGAGCGATTGCGAATGCATCGCTTCGCAAAAGCTGTGCTCGCGGAATACCGTGAAACCTTCCTTCAGGGAAAGCTGGAACCAGTCGCGGCAGGTGACGCGGTTGCCGCTCCAGTTGTGGAAATATTCGTGTCCGATCACCGCCTCGATGCGGCGGTATTCGTCGTCGGTGGTGGTGTCGGGATCGGCCAGCAGGTACTTCGAGTTGAAAATGTTGAGACCCTTGTTCTCCATCGCGCCCATGTTGAAGTCATGGGTCGCAACCACGTTGAACACCGGCAAGTCGTAGTTGCGGCCGTAGGCGCGCTCGTCCCAGCGCATCGCACGCTCCAATGCGTCCATCGCGTAATGGCAGCGATCGATCGCATCGGCCTCCGCCCACAGGCGCAAGCTGACGTCGCGCCCCTCGGCGGTGCGGTAGGCGCGCTCGACTTTTTCGAGCCTGCCCGCGACCAGCGCGAACAGGTAGCTCGGCTTCGGATGCGGATCGACGAAATGCGCGAAGTGGCGGCCGTCCGGCAGGTCGCCCGATCCGGTTTCCTCGCCGCCGGCCAGCAACACCGGAAAGCGCGCCTTGTCGGCGACCAGCGTGACGTCGTAACGCGCCAGCACGTCCGGACGATCGGGAAAGAACGTGATGCGCCGGAAGCCCTGCGCTTCGCACTGGGTCAGCAGGAATCCGTGTTCGCGCTTGCCCGACAGATACAGCCCGCACAACTGGCTGTTGCGGGCCGGATCGATGCGCACGGTGAGTTCCAGCACGCTGCCGTCGCGCGCACCTCGGACAACGAGGCCGGCGACGTCGATCGTGTAGTCGGCCGACGCAAGCACGCGACCATCCAGCCGCGCGGACAGCAATTCCACGTCCTCACCGTCGAGGCGCAACGGCTCGTCACGATTCCGCGCGAGCGTCAACTTCGAATGAACGAGGGTTTCGTCGATGCCGAGCTCGAATTTCAGCTCGACGTGGGTAACGCGCCAGGCGGGCGGTCGGTAGTCGGCGAGGCGAACGACGGATTCTGCGGCGAAGCGGTCCACGGTATTTTCTGTATCCATCGGTCCATTTTATCAGCCGCCACGCACGAGCCAAAGCGCCAACGTCAAAACGTGAACGGCTTCATGTTTTTGGAGTTGCCGGGCCCGGACGTCTGGACGTCCAAACCGTCGTGAAGACCCGTTACAGGCGCCTTTCGCACAAGCGCGGATGATCGGGGCTGGCGCCGCTCGAAGCGGCATCCGCGGACAGCCTGGCACCCGAACCCGACCGGCGTACCAGCATGCAGGCCATGGCTGCCACGCTGGCCGTGGCACCCGCGATCAATGGAAGGTCGAAGCCGCCCGTGCGTGCGGCGAGCCACGCCGCGCACGCCGGTCCTGCTACCTGGCCGACGCCCAACGTGATGGTGAGCGCGGCGATCAGGCGTACCGGATTGCGCGGTGCCAACAGACGCGCCTCGCGCATGGTGTACATCACCGCCGGCATCATGGCGATGCCGACCAGCAAGGTCGCCAGCATCAGCCGCGTGATGTCGTGTCCGTCCACGCCCAGCAGCATTCCGCCCGCCAGGCAGGCGCTGCACGCGGCGAGTACGGTGCGATTGTCGATGCGCGCCGGCAACCAGCGCAGCGCCAGCGTGGACACGGTCATCGCCACCCCGAACAAGGGCCAGAACCATTCGCGCAGCGCCGGCAGGTGCAACTGCCGCTCGGCGATCAGCGGCAGGAACGCCGCGGGAATCGTGTAGGCGAATCCCAGCAGGCCGTATGCCACCACCAGCGCCCATGCCGGACCTGATGGCGATGCTGCGCTGGACGATGCGGATGCGTTGTTCGCGCCGATCATGCCGTCTTCGCCCAACCTCCGCCACGCCACTGCGAACAGCACGACGGTGATGATGCCGAACGTGACCCAAAGCGCCGACGACGACGCACCAAGCGGCCGCGCCGCCGCGACCAGCAAGCCGCTGCCGACGATGCCGACCCCGGTGCCGCTGAACATCACGTGTTCGAGCAATGGGCGGCCGGCGGCACGCAGGCGCGCCATGCTCCAGGCGATGCCGTGCACCACCAGCGCGGCCGAAGCTACCCCGGCCGCAAACCGCCACAGCAGCCAGATGTCCAGGTGGGCGGTCAGGCCCATGCCCACGGTGGCGAGAGCTACGCCAGTCGCGCCGATGCGCAGGCTCAAGCGGGGCGGCAGCGGACGCAGCGCACACAAAAGTGCGCCGAGCAGGTAGCCGAGCATGTTGGTGGACGCCAGCCAGCCGCCGGCGATCAGGCTCAGGCCATGGTCGGCCTGCATGAGCGGCAGCAGCGGCGTCAACACGAAACGGCCGATGCCGAGGGCCAAGGCCAGGATGGTCATGCCGATCAAGGCGGTGCGAAGTTCACGGTTCATGGCTGGCTCGAAACGGGAAAGGCCGGACATGCTAGGCTTGCCAATGCATCGGGTAAAACGAATTATTCGAGCGTAACCTATCGGAAATATCGATCATGGAACTGCGTGAGCTGGAGACCTTCCGCGCCGTCATCGAGTCGGGCGGCATGAACCGTGCGGCGACGCGCCTCAACCGCGCGCAATCGAGCATCACCGCGCGCATCCGCCAACTGGAGGCTTCCCTCGGCGTGTCTTTGTTCGAACGCGAGGGACGCGGCCTGCGTCTGACGGCGGCAGGCGATGCGCTGGTCGGATATGCCGATCGCCTGTTGTCGCTGGCCGACGAGACGCGCGCCGCAGTGCGCCGTGACAGGGCCTGCGGCCGCCTGCGCCTCGGCACCATGGA
>JAICIW010000378.1 GCA_025928735.1 Rhodanobacteraceae bacterium
GATCGCGAGGGAATCAGGAACGCGGTAGATATCACGGGAATTCACGGTGTGGGGATCGACGCGTGGCCACCCACCCTCGCTGGGTAACCACGCGCCGATCCCACAACGCTTCCACGAACCGGGATCGGACGCTCGATCAGGTGAGCGTCATTCTCCGGATCCGTTGCTCCACGCGCATGTGCATGTGGTAACGAAAAATCGCGTGACACTCGTCATGTGTGCCGGCTGCTTGGACCTGCGTCATCGCGGCGTCCGGCGTACACTCGCGGATTGTCCTTCACGAGAGGGGTCTGTCATGCGTCGCACCGTTCTGTTCGCCCTCACCGCCAGTCTCGGCATCGCGGCAGCCGCGCAGGCCGCGCCGGCGGAAAACGCTTCGAATGGCTCACAGCCATTTTCGACCGCGATCACCGCGCAAGGGTTCCGCGCCTACGACAAGGCGATTTCCGCCGACACCATGGACGGACGCAAGCCCGGCACGCCGGGCGGCGAGCGCGCCACCCAGTGGATCGTGGAACAGTTCAAGCAACTTGGCCTCGAACCCGGCAATCACGGTTCGTGGTTCCAGAAGGTGCCGACGGTTTCGACCGCGCTGGAAAATCCCGACACGGTGAAGCTCACCGTCGGCGAGGGCGGTGGCAACCAGACCTTCGCCTTCGGCAAGGATCTGGTCGCATCGACCTTGCAGGCCAAGCCGCACGTTTCGATCAAGGATTCCGACATCGTGTTCGTCGGCTATGGCGTCGACGCGCCCGAGTGGAACTGGAACGACTACAAGAATCTCGACGTGAAGGGCAAGACCGTGGTGGTGCTGGTCAATGACCCCGGCTTCGGCGACCAGGATGCCAGCCTGTTCAAGGGCAAGGCCATGACCTACTACGGCCGCTGGACCTACAAGTACGAGGAAGCCGCGCGCCAAGGCGCCGCGATGTGCCTGATCGTGCACACCTCCAATGATGCGGCGGGCTACCCGTGGTCGGTGGTGATGAACAGTTGGGGCGGGCCGCAGCTCGCGCTGCCGCAAAGTGAAGATTCCGCACCGCGCCTGCCGGTCGCGGGCTGGCTCACGCGCGATGCCGCGCAGCGCCTGTTCGCGAAAGCCGGTCTCGACTTCGACAAACTGGCCGCCCAAGCGGACCACCGCGGCTTCAGGCCGGTGCCGCTGAAGGCGACTGCGTCGATCACGCTGGACAGCAAAATCGGCCATGGCTCGGCCAACAACGTGCTCGGGATGATCAAAGGCACCACCCATCCCGACCAGGTGGTCATATATTCCGCGCACTGGGATCATCTGGGCGAAGACGACAGCCTCAAGGGCGACAAGATCTACAACGGCGCGGTCGACAACGGCACCGGCATCGCGGCGCTGCTGGAAATCGCGAAAGCCTTCAAGGCGCAGAACCCCGCACCAGAGCGCAGCGTGTTGTTCACGGCCGTGACGCTGGAAGAATCCGGCCTGCTCGGTTCGCTGTACTACACCAAGCATCCGGTGTTCCCGATCGACAAGACCGTCGCCGACATCAACATGGATGCCATGGACGTGATCGGTCCGACCAAAAACCTGCAAATCATCGGCAGCGGTCAGTCGCAACTGGAAGACATGCTGAAAGCCGCGCTGAAGAAACAGGGCCGCTACGCCAGCCCCGATGCGACGCCACAGAACGGCTTCTACTATCGTTCCGATCACTTCAGCTTCGCCAAGGCCGGCGTGCCCGCGCTGATGACCCAGACCGGCGATGACATGCTGCACGGCGGCACCGCCGCGGGCCGCGCAGCGCTCGACGACTACACCGCACACCGCTACCACACGCCGATGGACAACTTCGATCCGAAGTGGGATTTCTCCGGTGTCGCCGAAGACACCCAGGCGCTGTATGAAGTCGGCCGCGAGCTCGTGAACAGCGACCAATGGCCGAAGTGGAACAAGGACAGCGAGTTCCGCGCGAAGCGTGTGAAGATGATGATGCAGTCGAAATAGTTCACGTCGTCATTCCGGACGTCGCGCAGCGGCGATCCGACTGCGTTTGCAGGACTGCAAACGCGAACGCCAAAGGCGGCCCGAAGGGCGAGCGCCACGGATGGCGCGAGTCAACCCAGTGTCTCTGCTCTCAATGAAAGTCACTGGATTCCCGCTTTCGCGGGAATGACGACCACCTACCGTTCGGAATTGACATGCACCAATCGCGGTTGTGTTCCATGCAAATCGATTGCAACGTCGCCGACATCGATGCCGCGGCCCGGTTCTGGGCCGCGGCGCTCGGTTGCCCGGTGGACATGGATCACCCCGGCAGCCGCGACAAGTACCGCCAACTCGCAACACCCCCGGACCAGCCGATGGTGCAGTTGCAACGCGTCGAGCACGAAAGCCGCGTGCACCTCGACATCGAAACCGATGACATCGAGGC
>JAICIW010000117.1 GCA_025928735.1 Rhodanobacteraceae bacterium
GAGGGATTCGAACCCTCGATCAGGCTTTTGACCCGATACTCCCTTAGCAGGGGAGCCCCTTCGGCCTCTCGGGCATCTCTCCGAATTTTGGCAATCTACTTCGAACCTTCCATCGTGCCGGTTCCGCTCGCGCGCACAACGATCGACCGGCGGAACCGGTCGATCAGGATAAAGGCATCTCCGCTTGCGGTAAAGCCGTACGACCTACCCGCATCAGCCGTGGGTTGCTTCGTGCCGGGCAGGCTCATCGGTCTCGACCGGCGCGCCACCCGCCGCTTCGTGTTCCTGCTTGATGCGCTGGTAGATCTCTTCGCGATGCACCGCGACATCCTTCGGCGCCGTAATGCCGATGCGCACCTGGTTGCCCTTGACGCCCAGTACCGTAACGGTTACCTGATCGCCGATCATCAGGGTTTCCCCAACCCGGCGGGTCAAAATCAACATGACAGAACTCCATTCACTCGGATCCATTGGACCCGAAAACCGCGACGCGCGTTCCCCTCCGGATCGCGAATCGCAGCAAGACAGGACGATCGCGAACCGACGCAGGATGCGTCGCGACGTTCAGGTTCCTCCATCACCCGCAATAGACCGGTGCGGGGGCGATCAAACGCCCCGCGACTATATATGAACGGGCCAAGCCCGCGCAATGAAACCGGCGTGACTTCTGGCACGGTACCGAACGTGGGTGGGTTCTGTTGCCCCGCCACATGGCATGGCGATGGCAGGCCTAGTTCAGCGCTTGCGCCACCCAACCCGCCAAGCCTTGCAGCGCCTGATCCAGCGCGGGTGAATCGACGCCGCCACCCTGCGCCATATCGGGCCGACCGCCCCCCTTGCCGCCGATCTGCGTGGCCACATGCGCGACCACGTCGCCTGCCTTGACCTTGCCAAGCGCGGCTCCGTGCACGCCGCCAACCAAGGCGACCTTGCCGCCGCCGCCGGACGCCAGCAACACCACGCAATCACCGAGTTTTTGTTTCAGCGTGTCGACCGCGTCGCGCAAGGCCTTCACGTCCATGCCGTCGATGCGCGCGGCCACCAACTTGATGTCGCCGATGACTTGGGCGTGAGATGCCAGATCGCCGGTCGCCGTGCCGGCGGCCTTGGCCTTCAGCGCGTCCAGTTCGCGCTCCAGCTTCTTCTGTCTGTCGAGCAACTGGCGCAGCTTGTCGGCCACGTCGCCCGCGCTCGATGAAAGCAGGCCGGCGACGTCGGCAAGCCGGTGCTCCTCTTCCGTCACGTGCGCCATTGCGCCCGCGCCGGTCAACGCCTCGAGGCGGCGGATGCCGGCCGCAACACCCGATTCGGACACGATCTTGAACAGGCCGATGTCGCCAGTGCGTGACACGTGCGTGCCACCGCACAGCTCGGTCGAGAAATTACCCATTCGCAGCACGCGGACTTCGTCGCCGTATTTTTCGCCGAACAATGCCATCGCGCCGGTGGCGATCGCGTCGTCGTAACCCATCTGGCGGATTTCCGCGGCGTCGTTGCGGCGGATCTGCTCGTTGACGCGATCTTCTATCCGGCGGAGTTCTTCCGGCTTCACTGGCTGGAAATGCGAGAAGTCGAAGCGCAACCGGTCGGGCGCGACCAGCGAACCCTTTTGCGTCACGTGCTCGCCCAGGGTTTCGCGCAACGCGGCGTGCAACAAGTGGGTCGCCGAATGGTTCAGCACCGTGGCTTGTCGGCGCGCGGCATCGACGCGGGCCAGCACTCTGTCGCCAACGCGCAACGATTCACTCCCCTTCCATTTACCGACGTGGCCGTGGAACTGGCCGCCAAACTTTTGCGTGTCGTTGACGATGAAGCGTCCGTTCGCGTGCTCCAGCGCACCCGTGTCGCCCACCTGCCCGCCCGACTCGGCATAGAACGGCGTGCGGTCCAGAATGATCGCGGCGGATTCGCCGGGTGCAAGATCTTCCACCGCGCGGCCATCGCGCAGGATCGCCAGCACCTCGCCGTCTTGCGATTCCAGCGTTTCGTAGCCGAGGAATTGCGTTGGCGAAAGCCTGCTCGCGACCTCCGCCGGCAGTTGCGCCTTGCTCTCGAACCTGCTGGCCGCGCGCGCACGTTCGCGTTGCGCTTCCATGGCGCGTTCGAACCCGACCACGTCCACCGACATGCCTCGTTCGCGGGCGATGTCGGCGGTCAGGTCCACCGGAAAGCCATACGTGTCATAAAGGCGGAACGCATCTTCGCCCGGAATGATCTTGTCCGATTTCGAAGCAACCTCGTCGAACACCTTCATGCCGTGTTCCAGCGTCTCGCCGAAGCGGTGCTCCTCGGCGCGCAGGACTTCCTCGGCGAATGCCTGCTTCGCCGCGAGTTCGGGGTACGCCTCGCCCATCTCGGCGAGCAGCGGCGCGACCATCTTCCAGAAGAATTCGCCGCGTACACCCAGCATCCAGCCGTGCCGGAGCGCGCGGCGGATGATCCGGCGCAGCACGTAACCGCGGCCTTCATTCGACGGAAGCACGCCGTCGACGATCAAAAATGCGCAGGCGCGGATGTGGTCGGCGATCACGCGCAGCGATTTGTTTTCGTGGTCCGCGCAGCCGGTCAGTTTTTGCGCGGCCGCGATCAGGCGCTGGAACAGGTCAATTTCGTAATTCGAATGCACACCCTGCAGCACCGCAGCCAGGCGTTCCAGACCCATGCCGGTGTCGACGCACGGCGCCGGCAGCGGCGACAGCGTGCCATCCTCGGCGCGATCGAACTGCATGAACACCAGGTTCCAGATTTCGATGTAGCGATCACCGTCTTCATCGGGCGAGCCGGGCGGCCCGCCGGCGACATCTGCGCCATGGTCGTAGAAGATCTCACTGCACGGGCCGCACGGGCCGGTATCGGCCATCTGCCAGAAATTGTCCGAGGCGAACGGCGCGCCCTTGTTGTCGCCGATCCGCACGATGCGTTCGGCCGGCACGCCGACGACATCCTTCCAGATGCCATAAGCCTCGTCATCGGTGTGGTACACGGTCACCCACAAATTCTCGGGCGGCAGGCCGAACGTGCGCGTCAGCAATTCCCACGCCCACTCGATCGCTTCCTTCTTGAAGTAATCGCCGAATGACCAGTTGCCCAGCATCTCGAAGAAGGTATGGTGGCGCGCGGTGTAGCCGACCGAATCGAGGTCGTTGTGCTTGCCGCCGGCGCGCAGGCAGCGCTGCACGTCGGCCGCGCGCACGTACGGCAGCTTTTCGCTGCCGAGGAACACGTTCTTGAATTGCACCATCCCCGAGTTGGTGAAAAGGAGCGTCGGATCATTGGCGGGAACCAATGGCGCGGAGGGCACGATGGTGTGGCCGCGCTGTTTGAAGAATTCAAGAAAGCGCGCGCGAATCTCGGCAGTTTTCATGCAGTTGCGTCAGAAAGCTCGGGTGATGGCGAGTCAAGGTGGCGCAACCGGACGATCCGCCAAACCACGACGGAACGTTAGTCGCCAACCTCGGAATGGGTGACGATTCTAACTGTGGCGGCATTGAAACCGCGACGCAAGAGGAACGCCGCGCGTTTGCCGCGTTCGGCGTGGTCGGCGGCGGGCTTGCCGCCGTACTTCTTGCGCAATTGCGCCCTGGCCATCGCGTCCCAGTCGATTTCCGCGGCGTCGAGCAGCGCGCGGATCGCGGCATCGGCCAACCCATGCGAGCGCAATTCGGCGCGGACGCGATCGGGACCGTAGCCCTGCCCCACCCTCGCACGCATGATCATTTCGGCGAAGCGGACATCGTCCTGGTATTTCTGTTCGCGCAGCTTCCTGATCGCCGATTCGGACTCGTCTTCATCGCAGCCGGCATGCTCCAGCCGCGTACGCAATTCGCGTTGCGAGTATTCGCGCCGAGCCAGCATCCCGAGCGCCCGGTCGTAGGCACTGCGCTCGCTGCCTGCAGAGCCCTTGTTGGCTGTACGTTTCACGCCGCAATTCCAGGCGAAGGCCCGCGCGCTACATGTGTTCGATGTCCGGCGGCATGACGAGCCATCCGTGCATCCTCGATTCGTACACGGAGACCTGCGGAGGCGGAAAGCCCGGCTCGGCGAACGCGCCCACCGGGATCGTCAAGAACCCGTCGAGTCCTTCGGCTTCGTAGTACACGGTGCACCCGCAAGTCGGGCAGAAATGGAACGTGGCCCGGCCACCTTCGTCACCGACACGGACATATTCTGTCGACGCACCCGAAAGCGTGACGTTTTCGCACGGGAACCTCGCCTGCTCGCTGAAGGGACTGCCGGTGCGACGCTGGCAGGCGAGGCAATGGCACACGGAAATGCGAACGGGCTCGCCGGTCACGCGCGCGGTGAGTTGTCCGCATGTGCACGATGCCAGACGATTCGACATGGCCATTTCCTCGCGCGCCCGGCAAATTCTAGGCCTCGACTTCCTCGGCGTCCTCGGTCGCGGCAACGCCGCTGTTTCCCGTGCCTACCAGCAGCTTGGCACGCAATGCGGTGTCGAGTTCCTTGGCGGCGGCCGGGTTGTCCTTGAACCACTGGCGGGCGTTTTCCTTGCCTTGCCCGATCCGCTCGCCGTTGTAGCTGTACCAGGCGCCGGATTTCTCGACCAGATTGTTGTTGACGCCCAGTTCGATCAGCTCGCCCTCGTAGGACGTGCCTTCGCCGTACAGGATTTCGAATTCGGTCTGCCGGAACGGCGGTGCGACCTTGTTCTTCACCACTTTGACGCGGGTCTGCGAGCCGATCACTTCCTCGCCCTTCTTGACCGCGCCGATGCGGCGGATGTCGAGGCGCACCGACGCGTAGAACTTCAGCGCGTTGCCGCCGGTGGTGGTTTCGGGGTTGCCGAACATCACGCCGATCTTCATGCGGATCTGGTTGATGAAGATCACCAGCGTATTGGAACGCTTGATGTTGCCGGTGAGCTTGCGCAGCGCCTGGCTCATCAGACGCGCGTGCAGACCCATGTGGTTGTCGCCCATCTCGCCTTCGATTTCGGCTTTGGGCGTCAGCGCCGCCACCGAGTCGACCACCACCACGTCGACTGCGTTGGAACGCACCAGCATGTCGGCGATTTCCAGGGCCTGCTCGCCGGTGTCGGGCTGCGACACCAGCAAGTCGTCGACGTTGACGCCGAGCTTGGCTGCGTAGCTCGGGTCGAGCGCGTGCTCGGCGTCCACGAACGCCGCGGTGCCGCCATTCTTCTGGCAGCTTGCGATCACCTGCAGGGTGAGCGTGGTCTTGCCCGAGGATTCCGGACCGTAGATTTCCACCACGCGGCCGCGCGGCAGGCCGCCGACGCCGAGTGCGACATCAAGCCCCAAAGAGCCGGTCGAGACCACGTCCATGACTTCGGCGGTTCGATCGCCCATGCGCATCACCGCGCCCTTGCCGAACTGTTTCTCGATCTGGCCCAGTGCGGAAGCCAGTGCGCGGCGCTTGTTGTCGTCCATCATGCAACCCTCGATTGATCGTGCTGTGTGAAGTGTCGCGGGAGTGGTTCTCATGGATTGAGACCACGCCATCGCGATGACGTTGCCATTATTTCATACCGCCCGCTCGCGGACAGCGGCACGCGCCGTCTCATGGCGTAAGGATTTTCCGAACTCCCTCCAGCGCCACGGCGACGGTTTGCCGGCGCACGGCATCGCGGTCGCCGCCGAAGTGGAAGGCCTCCACCCGCGCTTCGTGGCCACGCCGCTGCCATGCAACCCAGACCGTGCCGATGGGCTTCTCCTGCGTGCCGCCGCCGGGACCCGCGATGCCAGTGACCGCCACCGCCACGTTCGCCTCGAACCGCGCCAGCACGCCCGCCACCATTTCCAGGGCGCATTCACGGCTGACAGCACCGTATTTTTCGAGCGTGGCCGAGGTGACGCCGAGCAAAGCCTGCTTGGCGCGGTTGCTGTAGGTGACCGCCGCCGATTCGAACCACTCGGAACTGCCGGCCAGATCGGTGCAGGCCTTGGCGATCCAGCCGCCGGTGCAGGATTCGGCGGTCGCCAGCATTTCGCCGTGGGCGCGCAAAGCGACGGCAACCTGTTCGGCCTGCCTGCATAACCCTGCATCATCCGGACCGGCTTTCACGGGCGCACTTCCGCAATTGGAAACCGTCGTTCTACCGCAACTCGGGGCGCGCGCCAAGCGTGAAGGTCCATCGGCAATGAATCAGGCGATAGCCAGAAAGAAAACCGAGCATGACCACACCGATACCGCTCCGAGCGCGGTGCCGATCAGGACGCCCGCGAGCACGTGGGTCGGATAATGCAAACCCAACACCACCCGGGACATCGCGACCAGCACGGTGAACACGATCAGGGGCAGCGCCAAGAAGGGAAACCAGGCGACGGCGACGATGGTGAAGCTGACCGCATGCAAGGTGTGGCCGGAAGGAAAGCTGTATTCGTCCAGCACTGCTGCGCGGGCGGTCACGTCCGGGTGCGCCTGGAACGGGCGCGGCCGGCGGGTGTGCAATTTGAGGGTGCGATACAGCAGCCACGCGACCAGGCCGGTGACCAGCATCTGCAGCGCGGCGACGATGCCGCGCGTGCCGTCGAACGCCGCGAGCATGGCCATCAGGCCGTACCAGAAGACGCCATTGCCGAGGCGGCTGATGACGCCGAAGAAACGATGGATGCTGCGCCGCCGCGCCCACTGGCTGGCCATGCGGCACAGGCGCGGATCGAACGCCTGAAGCATTTTCCACCTAAGCAGCAGCGCCGATGGGGTCATGACCGTGCTCTCGCACCAAGGCGTGCAGCAGTTCGTCGAATTCGGCAGTCACCCGGTCCGGCGCGCACTGCTGCGCCACGATCCTCGCATTGACACCAAGCACCAGGCTTCTCTCCGAATCCAGGCCCAGCTCGCAAGCCGACGTGATGAAGGCTCTCGCATCCGATTCTGGAACAACGAGCCCCGAGATGCCGTTGGCGACGTGCTTCTGCGCCGCCGCGCGATCGAACGCAACCACTGCGAGCCCGGACGCCATGGCTTCCAGCACGACGTTGCCGAATCTTCGGCATCACGGCGTCGTACCCGTTCGCGCGAGGCGCAACAAACCTCGGACGCGCGACCGATTGCACCCTGCCGTGGGCC
>JAICIW010000362.1 GCA_025928735.1 Rhodanobacteraceae bacterium
CAAGGGCAGCTTCTACTGGCACTTCAAGAATCGCGAAGCACTGTTGCAGGCAGCGCTCAATCGCTGGGAAGCCGACGATACCCGCGAACTGGCCGGCCACGTCGAAGCGGTGGGCGAATATCCCCGCGAGCGCCTCGGCGCATTGTTCCGCTGGGTATCCGGCGAAGCCCAGGCACACCGGATTTATGCGGCACTGCTGCAGGCGCTGGATCACCCGCAAGTCAAACCCATGATGACCCGCGTGTCGCAACGCCGCATGGAATTCCTGGAACAGGCGTTCCGGCAGGCGGGACTGGACGGCGAGGCGGCGCGCCATCGCGCACGGTTGACCTACGCGGCCTACGTCGGTTTTCTGCAGTTGAACCTGACGCTGGAAATGCCGCATCTTTCGCACGAGCAATACGACGCTTATGTCGAGCACGTGATCGGGACGCTGGTGCCGTAATTCATGCGATCGTCCCTGATCGCTGCCTTCTTCGATGTTCCGGCGAAATGCAGTCTTCGATCCCGGTGACACCAGAACGGCCCTCCATGGCCTGACTTCTCACCAACAGCCGCTTCGCGTGCTGCAGCGCACAATACGTGCGCCCGGCGCGCCTTGCAAAGCCCCGATGCGCAGACTACCGTCACTCCTCTTGCACATCCCGGGAGATGCGCGCGCTCACAATGTTTCTTCAGGCTGACTCGACACGCCGGTCCATCGCCGAAGGTCATAAAAAAACCAGACGGCCTTCCGCTGCAGTGGCCACCGCGATGCCTGACGTATAACGACAAGATTTTTTTCTGGAGTATCACAACCGATGCCAAGCAAACTCGATTCTCTGAACCGATGGGTTGACGACGTCGCCAAAAGGACGAAGCCCGATCACATCCACTGGTGCGACGGATCCGACGCCGAATACAAGCAGCTCGTCGACGAGATGCTCAAGACCGGCGACCTGATCGAACTGAATCAGGAAACCCATCCGCGTTGCTACCTGCACCGCTCCGACCCAAAGGACGTCGCGCGCGTCGAAAAGCTCACGGTCATCTGCACGAAGAGCAAGGACGACGCCGGCCCCAACAACAACTGGATGGATCCGGCGCAAGCCCACACCAAGATCGACGCGTTGTTCGAGGGCTGCATGGCCGGCCGCACGATGTACGTGATTCCGTATTGCATGGGCCCGCTCGGCTCGCCGTTGGCACGCTGCGGCGTCGAGATCACCGACTCGCCGTATGTGGTCGCCAACATGCGTCTCATGACCCGCATGGGCACCGCCGCGCTCGAGCGTATCGAGCGCGAAGGCAGCTTCGTCAAGGCCCTGCATTCGATCGGCGAACTCGATCCCGAGCGCCGCTGGATCATGCACTTCCCGGAAGAACTCACCATCAAGTCGTTCGGTTCGGGTTACGGCGGCAACGCGCTGCTCGGCAAGAAGTGCCATGCGCTCCGGATTGGCTCATACCAGGCGCGCAGCGAAGGCTGGCTGGCCGAGCACATGCTGATCGTGGGCATCGAAAATCCGAAGCACGAAATCCGCTATGTCGCGGCGGCGTTTCCATCGGCCTGCGGCAAGACCAACCTCGCGATGCTGATTCCGCCGGAGGGCTACCAGCGCGAAGGCTGGAAGGTGTGGACGGTCGGCGACGACATTTGCTGGATGCGCCCCGGCAAGGATGGACGGCTGTACGCGATCAATCCCGAGGCCGGCTATTTCGGCGTCGCGCCCGGCACCTCGAAGAAAACCAATCCCAACGCGCTGGCGATGTTGCAGCACGACACCATCTTCACCAACGTCGCGGTCACCGCCGACAACCAGCCATGGTGGGAAGGGCTGGACGATCGCAAACCTGCAAAAGATTGGCAGGGCCGTGACTACGATCCTGCGAACGGTCCCGCCGCGCATCCGAATTCGCGCTTCACCGTGCGCGCCAACCAGTGCCCGAGCTGGTCACCGGAGGCCGAAAATCCCGAAGGCGTGCCGATCGAGGCGATCGTGTTCGGCGGCCGCCGTGCTGCGCGCGTGCCGTTGGTGTTCGAGGCGCGCGACTGGACCCATGGCGTACTCGTGGGCGCATCGATGGCATCGGAAACGACCGCCGCCGCGACCGACGTCGGCGTCAACATCCGCCGCGACCCGATGGCGATGAAACCGTTCTGCGGCTACAACTACGGCGACTATTTCGCGCACTGGCTGTCGTTCGATCAGCCCAACGCGAAACTGCCGAAAGTCTTCCACGTCAACTGGTTCCGCAAGGGCAAGGACGGCAAGTTCCTGTGGCCCGGCTTCGGCGACAACATGCGCGTGCTCGAGTGGATGCTGAAGCGCGTCGCGGGCGGGGCTGACGCCATCGAAACGCCGATCGGCAACGTCCCACGCAGCGAAGGACTCAACCTCGACGGATTGAATCTGACCGATGGCGCGCTGGATGAGCTGTTCCGGGTCGACAACGCCGAATGGCGCGAGGAAGAAGCGGCGATCGGCGAATACCTCTCCGGATATGGTGCACACCTGCCCGCCGCGCTGAGGGCCGCACACCAGCGTGTCGTCGACGCACTGGACGCAGACGCACGACCGGCTGCCCCGGCGCGCGCCG
>JAICIW010000198.1 GCA_025928735.1 Rhodanobacteraceae bacterium
ATGGCATCGGCCAGGGCAGGCTCGTCGCCGGCGACGCCGGCAGCCCTGGCCAAGCGCAACAACGCCGCGACCAGATCCTGCGGCGGCACCACCTTTTCGCCGGCCAGCTCGAAGCTCCAGTCGAAATGCACCGGATTCAACGCGAAGATCCGCGCGCCATCGATTTCGGCGATGTCGTAGTTCGCCATGTTGGAAATGTGCGGCTTGGACGCGTCGCGCCGGGTGGCACGCCGCAGCCGCTGGTTCAGCAACGGCATTTCATGGCGCACGTTGCTGCCGATCACGAGGCCCGCACGAATCTCGGCGACATCCTGCACGGCCATGCCGAATACCTGCCCGGCCGGACCGCCGTCGCTGAAATCCTGCACGCGGAGGCGATGATCGATGCGATCACTGCCCAGACCGCGCAGCAACTCGACGAGCAACGCGCCTTCTTCGCAGGAAGTCATCGGGGCGACCAGTGCGCCGACGTCGCTGCCGGCCTTCCCGAGGCCATCGGCGACGAACGCAATGGCTTCGTCCCATTCGACCTCCATCAGTTCTCCACCCTTGCGGATCATCGGCCGCTGTGCCCGGTCCTGCGCGTACAAGCCCTCATGGCTGTAGCGGTCGCGATCGGCCAGCCAGCATTCGTTGATCGCTTCGTTGTCGCGCGGCACCGCGCGCAATACCTGCCCGCGCTTGGTGTGCAGCCACAGGTTGGAACCCAATGCGTCGTGGTAGCCGATCGATGGCTTGGCGATCAGTTCCCAGGCGCGCGCCTTGAACTGGAACACCTTGTCGGTCAGCGCACCCACCGGGCACACGTCGATCACGTTGCCGGACAACTCCGAGCCGATGCCGCGGCCGATCCAGGTGCCGATCACGTGCCGATCCCCGCGATCGAAGTCGCCGAACTCGTAGCTGCCGGCGACTTCGCCGAGGAATCGCACGCAACGGGTGCAATGGATGCAGCGGGTCATCTCGGTGGCGACCAGCGGCCCCACGTTCTCGTCGCTGATGGTGCGCTTGCGCTCGGTGAAACGCGACAGCGAGCGGCCATAGCCCATGGACAGGTCCTGCAGCTCGCATTCGCCGCCCTGGTCGCAAATCGGGCAATCCAGCGGATGGTTGATCAGCACGAACTCCATTGCGTTCTGCTGCGCGTGGATGGCAAGCGGCGTCTTGGTAAACACCTTCATGCCCGCCGCCACCGGCGTCGCGCAGGCCACCTGCGGCTTGGGCACCCGCTTGCCGCCCATCTCCACTTCCACCATGCACTGGCGGCAAACCGCGGCGATCGGCAGCTTCTCGTGATAGCAGAAACGCGGAATCGGAATGCCCGCGGCATCCGATGCCTGGATGATCGTCGACCCCTTCGGGGCGCTCACCGGATGGCCGTCGATCTCGAACTCCACCATTTCCACCGGTGGCGCGGTGTCTTTGGGCTGGGCGCTCATGCGGCCACCTTCATTTGATCGTCGACCATCGAGCGTCCGTTCTCGCAGTAGTACTCGAACTCATCCCAGAAATTCGCGAGGAACGCCTGCACCGGCCACGCCGCGGCTTCGCCGAACGCGCAGATGGTGTGGCCTTCGATCTGGCCGGCGACGGCTTTCAGGCGATGCAGGTCTTCCGGCGTACCGCCGCCCGCGACGATGCGGGTCAGCACGCGATGCATCCAGCCCGTGCCTTCGCGGCATGGCGTGCACTGCCCGCACGATTCCATGTGGTAGAACTGGCTGATGCGCTCGCAGGCGCGCACCATGCAGGTGGTTTCGTCCATCACGATCACCGCGCCCGAGCCGAGGCCGGAGCCTGCATCGCGGATCGAATCGTAGTCCATGGTGCAGGCCATCATCTTGTCGGCTTTCAGCACTTTCATGGACGAACCGCCCGGAATCACCGCCTTGAGCTTGTGGCCGTTGCGCACGCCGCCGGCCATCTCCAGCAACTCCGCGAACGGCGTGCCGAGGCGCACCTCGTAATTGCCTGGCTTATTCACGTGGCCCGATACGGAAAAGATCTTCGGGCCGCCGTTGTTGGGCTTGCCGAGATTCAAAAACCATTCCGCACCACCGCGCAGGATCGCGGGCACCGACGCATACGTTTCGGTGTTGTTGATGGTGCTGGGGCGGCCGAACAGGCCGAAGTTGGCCGGAAACGGCGGCTTGTAGCGCGGCCAGCCCTTCTTGCCCTCCAGCGACTCCATCAGCGCGGTTTCCTCACCGCAGATGTAGGCGCCGGCGCCGAGTGTGTTGTGGATCGTCACGTCGATGCCGGTGCCGCGGATATTGGTGCCCAAAAGGCCCGCCGCTTGCGCCTCGTGCAGGGCCTGTTCGATGTGTTCGAACGGCTCGTGGTGGAACTCGCCGCGCAGATAGTTGTAGGCCACGGTCGAACCTGTCGCGTAGCAGGCGATCGCCATGCCTTCGAGCACCGCGTGCGGATTGAAGCGCAGGATGTCGCGGTCCTTGCAGGTGCCGGGCTCGGACTCGTCGGAATTGCACAGGATGTATTTTTGTCCCGGCGCCTTGCGCGGCATGAACGACCACTTCATGCCGGTCGGGAACCCCGCGCCGCCGCGCCCGCGCAACGCACTTTTCTTCAGCTCGTCCACGATCGTTGCCGGGTCGGGCTGCTCGGCGAGAATTTTCTCCCACGCCTGCCAGCCGCCGGTCTTGCGATAGTTGTCGATCGTCCACGGCGTATCGAAATGCAGCGTGGTGTAGACGACCTGGTGTTCCTTGGGTTCGGGACCGTAGCTCATGGATTGCTCTTTGCGGAAACCTGCCTGCTTGCGACCGGGTTGCTCGTGCGCCGGCGCGCTCCTACGTCAATTTGTCAAGGATTTCGTCGACGTTCTCGGGCGTCAGATGCTCGTGGTAATGCCCGTTCACCGCCATCATCGGCGCGCCGCAGCATGCCGCCAGGCACTCTTCTTCCTTCTTCAGGTACACGCGCCCGTCGGGCGTGCTTTCGCCCAGCTTCACGCCGAGCTTCTTTTCGCAATGCTCGACGATGCGGTCGGCGCCATTGAGCCAGCACGAGATGTTGGTGCAGATGGCCACATTGTTGCGCCCGACCGGCCGGGTCTCGAGCATCGAGTAGAACGAGGCTACCTCGTAGGCGAACACCGGCAGGATGCCGAGGTACCTGGCCACCGCGGTGGTCAACTCGTCGGTCAGGAAGCCGCCGTTCTGCTCCTGCGCCGCCATCAGGCCCTGGATCACCGCCGAGCGTTTGCGGTCGGGCGGGAACTTTGCGGCCCAATGATCGATGTGCGCGCGCGTGTCGGCCGTCAACGCCTGCATCGGGTCGACGTCTTTCACCTTGTCGAAATTGCCGGTGGCCTTCATCGATCGATCTCCCCGAACACCAGGTCGTAGGTGCCGATCATCGCCACCACGTCCGGCAGCATGTGTCCGGCAGTGATCTCGTTGATCGACGACAGGTGCGCGAATCCGGGTGCGCGCAGGTGCACGCGGAACGGCTTGTTGGCGCCGTCGGAAATCATGTAGCAACCGAACTCGCCCTTGGGGGCTTCGACCGCGGCGTAGGTTTCGCCGGCCGGCACGCTGTAGCCCTCGGTGAACAGCTTGAACCAATGGATCAGTGCTTCCATCGATTCCTTCATGTCCTCGCGCTTGGGCGGCGCGACCTTGTAGTTGTCGGTGATGACCGGGCCGGGATGCTTCTTCAGCCAATCCACGCACTGGCGGATGATCAACGCCGACTGGCGCATTTCGGCCACGCGCACCAGGTAACGGTCGTAGCAATCGCCGTGCGTGCCTACCGGAATGTCGAAGTCGACCTCGGCGTACTTCGCGTACGGCTGCTTCTTGCGCAAGTCCCATTCGATGCCGGACGCACGCAGCATCGGGCCGGTCATGCCAAGCGCATACGCCTGCTCGGGGCTGACGATGCCGATATCGACCGTGCGCTGCTTCCAGATGCGGTTGTCGGTCAGCAGTTCCTCGTATTCATCGACCTTGTGCTGGAAGTCGGCGCTGAACGCGTCCAGGAAATCCAGCATGGAACCTTCGCGCCACGCATTCATGCGTGCGAGGTCCTTGCCCTTGTGCCACGGCGATTCCTTGTACTGGATCATCTTGCCGGGCAAGTCGCGGTACACGCCACCGGGGCGGTAGTACGTGGCGTGCATGCGCGTGCCCGACACCGCCTCGTAAACGTCCATCAGTTCTTCGCGTTCGCGGAACGCGTACAGGAACACCGCCATCGCGCCGAGGTCGAGCGCATTCGAACCGATCCACATCAGGTGATTGAGGATGCGGGTGACCTCATCGAACAGCGTGCGGATCCACAACGCGCGCTCGGGCGGCTCGATCCCCATCAATTGCTCGATCGCGCGCACGTAGGCGTGCTCGTTGCACATCATCGACACGTAGTCGAGCCGATCCATGTAGCCGATCGAATGATTGAACGGCTTGGATTCGGCCAGCTTCTCGGTGCCGCGATGCAGCAGCCCGATGTGCGGGTCGATCCGGATGATGGTCTCGCCTTCCATCTCCATCACCAGGCGCAGCACGCCGTGCGCAGCCGGGTGCTGCGGGCCGAAGTTCATCGTGTAGCTGCGGATTTCGCCGGTCGTGTCGGTTGCATCAGCCACGTCAGTTGTCCTTCCATTCGTCGGCGGCTTCCGCACGCGAAGTCGGCCAGCGCGAGTCCTCGCGCACCACGCGGGCCACGGTCACGCGCGGCGTCACCGAGGTCACCGGCTCGTACACCACGCGCCGGGCTTCGGGGTCGTAACGCACTTCCACGTTGCCGATCAGCGGAAAATCCTTGCGGAACGGGTGCCCGACGAAACCGTAATCGGTGAGGATGCGGCGCAGGTCGGGATGGCCCTCGAACACGATGCCGTACAGATCGAACGCCTCGCGTTCGTACCAGTCGGCGACCGGCCACACGCCCGTGAGCGTCGGCAATACCGGCAGGTCATCTTCCGGCGCGAAGCAGCGCACGCGCAAGCGGATGTTGTGCTCGTAGGAAAGCAGGTGCACCACCGAAGCGAAGCG
>JAICIW010000147.1 GCA_025928735.1 Rhodanobacteraceae bacterium
ACGGCGCCCATCACGGTCGAGGTCAGCGGCGCCACCGCGATGGTCATGCCCAGACCAAGCACGGCAATCGCGGGAAACGTGCCGCGCCAGTAATCCGGAGTGGCGGCACCCATGGCCAGCAACGCCAGGCCGAGTGCAGCCAGCGCCGGGCCCACGGTCAACACCAGGCGCGCGCCGAAGCGAGTGGCCAGCGCACCGGCGGTCGGAGACAGGCTGCCCATGAGGATCGAAAACGGCAGCAGGCTGGCGCCGGCCGCCGTTGCCGAATAGCCGTGTGCGCGGATCAGGTTGAACGGCAGGAAGAACAGGGCGCCGCCCAGCGCGAAGTACAACAGCAGCGTGACCAGATTGGCACCGAAAAAATCGCGCGAACGAAACAGCCCGAGCGGCACCATCGGCGCACGGCTGCGCGCCTCGACCATCACGAAGGCCGCCAGTGCGAGGACGCCCAGCACCAGCGCGACGTCGATCATGATGACGTTCGAAGCGCGGTTCGGCCATGCGATCAGCGCCCAGGTCAGCAGTGCCAGGCCGGCGATGGCCAATAGCGCGCCCAGCCAATCGAGGCGTTCGGCGTCCCGTTTGTGCTGGTTCGGCACGGCACTGTGCGCCAGTATCACGGCGGCGATCGCCAGCGGCACGTTGATGAAGAAGATGGCGCGCCAAGACACCGCGTCGACCAGCCAGCCGCCCAGCACCGGGCCGATCGCGGTAGTGATCGCGCCGGCCGCGGCCCAGATGCCGATCGCCTTGCCGCGCTCGGCTTCCGGGTACACGGCGGCGATGATGGCGAGGCTGCTCGGCACCAGCAGCGCGGCGCCGACGCCTTGCACCGCGCGCGCTGCGATCAGTACGCCGACGTTCGGCGCCAGACCGCAGACCACCGAGGCCAGCGTGAACACGACCAGGCCCCACGTGAATACCGTGCGCTGGCCGAGACGGTCGCCGAGTATGCCGCCCACCAGCACCAGCGCGCCGAGCATCAAAAGATAAGCGTTGACGACCCATTGCATCGCGGCGAGCCCCGCAGCCATCTCGCGCTGCAGTGTGGGCAGGGCGACGTTGACCACCGAACCGTCGATGAATGCGATGCTGGACCCGAGCACGCTGGCCGCCAGCGCGCGTCCCGGGTGTGCACGGCGTGGCGGAGCGGCGCGCGGCCGGCTGCGGATGACGCCTTCGTCGCACGGGGGGCGCTGGACACCGAGCATCGTGCCACGGTAGCGGGTTCGCAAGGCTGCAACACTCGCCTCCACGACGGTTCCGGCGACCGGCTGGTCGATCGCCTGGCGCGGCACTGGCGCGGCCTGCCGGTTGTGACATACTCCCGCCGCCGTCGGAGCCGAGTTCGGCCCCGGGCCGGGAGGCCTGCGTGGTCTTCAACTCGCTGACGTTCATCGCGTTCTTCGCGATCGTGCTGGCGATCCATTCGCTGCCGCTCGCGTGGAAAGTCCGCAAGGTCAACCTGCTGGTCGCGAGCTACCTTTTTTATTCCGCGTGGAATCCGCCGTTCGTGATCCTGCTTTGGATCTCGACGGTGGTGGACTGGTACGCCGCGCAAGGGCTGGTCAGGGCGCAGCGGCCGGCGGCAAGGCGCGCCTGGATGCTGCTGTCGGTGGTCGCCAACCTCGGCATGCTCGGCTACTTCAAGTACGGCGGCTTCCTGCTGGCGAATTTCACCGCGCTGCTGGCGTCGGTCGGCGTGGCGTACCACGCGCCCGCGCCAGACATCGTGCTGCCGGTGGGGATCTCGTTCTACACGTTTGCGACGATGTCGTACACGCTGGATGTGTACCTGCGCCGCGCATTGCCCGCGCGCAATTTCCTCGACTACGCGTTGTTCGTGACGTTCTTTCCGCACCTCGTCGCCGGCCCGATCATGCGGCCGACCGAACTGGTGCCGCAGTTCGAACAGCCGCGCCGGGCGAATCACCGGCAACTGTTCTTCGGCCTCGCGTTGATGACGATCGGCATGTTCAACAAGGTGGTGCTGGCCGACGGTTTCCTCGCGAGCGCGGCGGAAACGGTTTACGACACCGAGAAGATTCCCGGCGCGCTGGATGCGTGGATGGGCACGCTGGCCTTCAGCGGCCAGATCTTCTGCGACTTCGCGGGGTACTCGACGATCGCGATCGGCGTCGCGATGTGCCTGGGCTTCGCGATGCCGGACAACTTCCGCTTTCCGTATGCGGCGATCGGGTTTTCGGATTTCTGGCGGCGCTGGCACATCACGTTGTCGTCGTGGCTGCGCGATTACCTGTACATCCCGCTGGGTGGCAATCGCCACGGTCCGCGTCGCACCTACGCGGCATTGATGGGCACGATGTTGCTTGGCGGACTGTGGCATGGCGCGAGCTGGACCTTCGTCGCCTGGGGCGGGTTGCACGGTATCTATCTTTCCGTCGAACGCTGGTTGCGCAAACGTTTCGCCGGCTTCCGGCCGAACGTTTGGACATTGCTGGCGTTCGGGCTGATCACCTACGCGTTGGTGAATGTCACCTGGGTGTTTTTTCGCGCCAAGACCTTTTCGCGCGCCTGGACGGTGTTGCGCGGCATGGCTGGCACCAACGACAAGGCCGTGCCGTTGCTCGGCACCGAATCGCTGGTCGTAGTTGCGGCGATCATCGCGGGACTGGTGGTGACGCACTGGCTGATGCGCGATCGCACGCTCGAATCCGTGTTGGCGCGCGCACCGGCGGCGGTGCTGTCGTGCACGTGGGCGGTCATGGCGTTCGCGATCATTGCGACACAAGGCAATGGCAATGCGTTTATTTATTTCCAGTTCTGAAGAAATGGAACGGCGCCGCGTATTCAAGGGCGTCATGCCTCCACAACCTCCAAAACGTCGCTTCGCAACGGTTTCCGCCCCCTTGACTCAAGGGGGGGGTGAAGCTCGGAGCCCATCGCCATGAGTCAGGACAGGGTATTCCCTGAATCGACCGGTTCGGAACTGGTCGTCGAGCGGTCGGCTAGCGCCGAGGCACGGATCGCGTTGCGCCCGGGCCTGCGTCAGACGGCTGCCGATCGCCCGGGCCAGGCACAACCGGTGCCCGAGCGCGACATTCCCGATCGGCGTTGGGGCGCGATCCTGCTGGGCGCGCTGGCGATGTTCCTGCTGTTGATGGGTGCATGGGAGTGGCATTGGCGCAGCTTCGGCGTGGAACCCAGCATCACCAACAGCGACGCGCTGTGGGCGGCCCAGCGCCGCCGCATCGATCATGGCGAAGGCAATGGCGCGACAGTGCTGATCGGTTCTTCGCGCATGTTGTTCGACCTGCAGCTCCCGGTCTGGCAGAAACTTTCGGGCAAGCGGCCAATCCAGCTTGCGATGGAAGGCACCTCGCCGATGTTTGCGCTGGAGGATCTGGCGGACGATCCGAACTTCCGGAATGCCCGCCTGCTGGTGGGCGTGGCGCCGGACATCTTTTTCAGCGGATTCGCCTATCGCGGAAAGTTGCTCCAGTACATGCGCAAGCAGTCGCCCTCGCAGCGGATCGGTCAATGGCTGTCGATGCATTTCGTGGAACCGCATCTTGCCTTCGACGACCCGGATTATGCGCTGCCCACGGTGCTCGAGCGGCAGGATTGGTGGCCGGTACGGCCCGGCATGCACCCGCACAAGGACGTGCGCAAGCTGATGGTGGTGACGGCGCCGGACCGTGCCAGTCATATCTGGGACAAGCTCGAAAAAGATCCGGCCTATGCGGCGCTGGCACGGAGCATCTGGGCGCAACACTTTGCACTCGGTCCCGGCATGCCGACGTTGCAGGAGTTGCACAAGGGCGCCGATGAGCAGATCGAACGCGCCGCGAAAGCGGTTGCCAAGCTGCGCAAGCGCAACGTGGAAGTGATCTTCGTGCGCACGCCGAGCGCCGGCGGTTATCTGGCCTTCGAGGACAAGGTCTTCCCGCGCACGAAGACATGGGACGTGCTGCTGGCGAAGACCGGCGCGCCCGGCGTGCATTTCCAGGATCATCCGGAGCTGCAAGGCTTCTGGCTGCCGGAATGGTCGCATCTTGCGGCTGGCGACGCGGAGCGCTTCACGCGGGCGCTGTACGCAATCGTTGCGCGTGGCACCGGGCGTCGCGTGGCGAGCGCAGGCGTGCAGGTTCACCGTCCGTGAATGGCGCGGTCGAACCGCGTTGCTCGCAGGATGTTTCCGCGGGCGTGGCCGCGACCGGTTGGGTGGCTGCCCGGCCGTCCTTGCAGCCATGGAAGTGCTGCCAGTGCACGGTATCCAGCCGGAAGGGCAGGTTGGCCCGCTCCTGGGCAGCGCTGGTTCGCAGGAGCGGGCCATCATTCGCGACCGGAATTGTCAGCGTTGCTTGTCGAACAGTGCGTGCACGTCCTTCACGAAGTCGGCGTTGCTGGCGGCGCGCGCATAGAACATGTGCCCGCCCGGATATTCCTTGACCTCGACGCGGGTCGGGTCGCCCATCGCCGGCATCTGGTCGACCGCCAGCACCGACACCATGAACGGGCACGACAGGTCATCCCAGCCGTGCGCGATCAGCACGCGCAGGTTCGGATCGTTGGCGACGGCTTCGCGCAATTGCTTCACCGAGCCGTCGTTCGCGTCGTCGTCGTCGTGCCACAGGCGGCCGACGTCGTAGCTCAGCGTGTTGTAGCGGCCTTCGTATTTCCAGCCGACGGTTTGCGTCACGAATTGCACCATCGCGGTGGTGGTCGGCGCGATGATGCCATTGAGGATCGGATCGCCGCTGCGCTGGTGCGGCGCGTACGGGAACGGATCCCACGCGGTGAAGTTGGAATCGTAGCGGCTGCCGAGCTTGCCTTTCGAGCGATACACCTCGCGCAGGTACGCCTGTGTTTCCAGGCGACCGCCCGAGTTCTTCACGAATGTCGGGTCGAGGCCGGTGAATTCGGTGACCTTTTTGATCATCGCGTCGTAAGCCGCGGGATCGCTGCGGCCCTTCATCAGCGTTTGCGCGTATTCGCCGCGGGTGTAGGCGATGATCGGCGCCATGTTGGCGGCATCGAGCTTGCCCTCGCGTTCCAGATGCGCGGCCGCGATCGACGGCAGGGTGGTCATCCACGCCATCGGCGAAACGAACTCGTCGCTCCATGCCATCGGGTCAAGGTAGGGCGACAGCAATACCATGCCGTTCATCGCGACACCGAGGCGCGTCTGCAGGTAATAGGTGATGCGCGGGCCGCGGAATCCGCCGTAGCTTTCGCCGGTGATGTACTTCGGCGAATCCATCCTGCCGTTCTTGACCAGCCAGTCGTAGACGATTCGCGACAGGTATGCGATGTCGGCGTCGGTGGAATAGAAATCCTTGGTGGCCTGCTTGTCGTCCACCAGCGCGCGGCTGTAGCCGGTGCCGACCGGATCGATGAACACGAGATCGGTGAACGGCAGCCAGGTGCTCGAATTGTCATGCAGCCTTGCGGGGTCCGACGGCGAATCGCCATTGACGCCGAATTTGACGATCTTCGGACCGATCGCGCCGAAATTGAGGAATACCGAAGCCGCGCCCGGACCGCCGTTGAAGGCGAACGTCACCGGGCGGTTTTTGCCGGGCGCCGTGTACGCGGTGTAGACGACCTGCGCGATGGTCTTGCCCTTGTCGTCGCGCACCGGCAGCCAGCCGACCGAGACGGTGTAGTTCAGCGTGTGTCCGTCGACGGAAATGCTCTGCGCCTTGCTGGCAGCGGCGGGCAGCGGCGGCAACTGGAAGTCCGCGCCGCTGTCGGTCTTGGCCTTGGCGGAGTCGGCGTGTGCCGGCGGCGAAGCCGTGCAGGCAAAGCAGGCAGCGACGGCGAACACCGTCGCGAGAAGAGGTTTGTGCATCGTCAGATCCCCATGGATGTTATGGAAGCGCTGGATACATCCATCCGGGATTTGTCAGCGCGACGAAACCGGCATACGCCCGGCCTCGCTCGATGAGCCAATGCCTGCGGCATCGACCCTCGTGCGGCGCATCCTGCGTCGCGAAAACCTCAAATCGGTTTTCGTGCGACTTTAGCGATCGGCGCGCGAACGCGACTGTGCTGAAAGGCACGGTCGCGCCGCGTTCGGGTGGTCGGGTGCGCGAATCAGTCGTGCGCGCTGGCTGCTTCAGCCGGTGCGGC
>JAICIW010000159.1 GCA_025928735.1 Rhodanobacteraceae bacterium
AGTGAAGGCGTGGCGCTGCCCAGCACGATCGGCACGCCGAGCGATTGCGCGCGCATCAGCGCGAAGTCGCGCGCGTGGTAGCGAAAACCCTCCTGCTGCTTGTACGAAGCGTCGTGTTCCTCGTCGACCACGATCAGGCCCGGCTTCGGCAATGGCGCGAACACGGATGAGCGCGTGCCCAGCACGATGGCGGCTTCGCCCGAGCGCGCGTCCAGCCATGCGCGTGCGCGTTCGCCTTCGGCAAGATTGGAATGCAGTACCGCAATGCGCGCGTCGAAGCGCGCGCGCAACCGGCGCAGCGCCTGCGGCACCAGCCCGATTTCCGGCACCAGCCACAGCGCCTGGCGGCCTTGCTGCAGCACGCGCTCGGTCAGCCGCAGATAGATTTCAGTCTTGCCGCTGCCGGTGACGCCCTGCAACAGAAAGGGATGGAAGCCGTCACCGGCGGACAAAACAGTTGCCAGTGCATCGGCCTGCTCGTCGTTCAGCACCGGCGCGGCGCCCTCGCGCGGCCGCGGCGAGCCGGCGTGGCGCTGCATGCGCTCGATCAGTTCCGCCGCGGCAAGACGTCGCGCCGCAGCGCGCCAGTTCGGCAGCAAGGTATCGAGTTCGCTCGCGGACAGGGTCGCGTCGTTCAGCGTTTCCAGCAATGCGGCCGAACCGCCGCGCCGGTTGCGCGCATCGCGCGCCGCCGTCCCCGCCGCGGTCAGTCGCCAGGCTTCCTCGGCGAAATCGGAAGGCGTGCGGCCTTCGCGCAATCCCAGCGGCAGCGCGCCAAAGATGACTTCCCCGATGGCGCCGCACCAGTACTCCGCGGCGCGGCGCAGGTTCGAGAGCAATTCCGGATCCAGCAACGGCTCGTCGTCCAGCACCGCATCGATGGCCTTGAGTGGCTGTCCGGCAGCATCGGCCTCCGTCCCGACTTCGACAACGACGCCGGTGCGGTATGCGCGCCCGAACGGTACCCGCACCCGAGATCCCGCGCGCGCGACAGACGCATGCGACAGGTAACTGAAGGTCTGCGGCAGCGGCACGGGCAACGCGACGCGCAGGACGCCGGCCGAAGAATTCGGTCGCGACGGTTCAGTCATGACTTACCGGCGCTTGTTGTCATCGCGTGCAGGAATCGCCGGTAAGCCGGTGACGCATTGGCACTTTTTTTTTATCCACAAACACTGTGGATAAGGTTGTGGAAGACCGGCGAGCAAGCGTCGCCAAGGCTCACCGGACCGGCCCGACGCACGGGTTGGCGATTTTTTCGACAACTGGATTTTTATCTTTATTGTCAATGACATGGCCGCTCGATCCAAGTGAAATTCGGGTGAGTGTCGGAGCCACGAAGGCATGACGGACGCGGTTTTGCGGCTGTGCACAACGAGCGCCGGGACCCCACCGGGACCGTTCCCAGGGCAAGGGCTCGTCACGCGCCCGTCAGGCTGAGCAACACGGCGAATACCCAACCGAACCCCATCATGATCAGGTAGCAAAAGCCGAGCGACCAATATTTCAGGTTGGTCATGAACCAGCCTTGCCGGTACACGCGCTTCTGCATCAGCCACAGGTACATGAACATCCAGATCCACGCGGCCGCGGTGAGCAGGTACAACGGAACCTTGAGCCAGCCGGCATGCGGCAGCAGCAGGTGGCGCAACGCGGCGATGCCCACCAGCACCAGCATCGACAGCATCAGGAACGCGTGGCTGTGCATGGCCACGATCAGGTGCTCCATGTACAGCCGCTTCTTGAAGGTGTAGAAAATCTTCAGCAGCAGTGCGAACAGCGGCAGCAGCAGGAACAACACCGTCGGTGCGGCGGAAAACAGGCCCAGCGTGAACTTGCGGCGGGCGTCTTGCTGCTCGGTGAAGCTGCCCTCGTTCATTGCATGCAATTGCTGCTGGGCATTGCCGATCGACTCGTTCAGCCAATCCACCACCACGCCGGGCAACCAGGCTACCTTGAGTGGCTTGGTGTCGCGGTTCCAGAGCACCTTGTCGTTGATCACGATGTTGCCCTGGGAGAAGGCGCCGTCGTCCGAGGACACCGGCGCCGATATTTTCGGCGTCCGTGTCACCGAGACGCTCGGGCCGCTTGATCCGGTGGAAATGCGCGCGGCTTCCTTCGGCATGCTCGTGAAGCCGGAGCGCACGGTCAACTGGATCGCGAAGAACGCCGCGATCGCGAGGAAGAACACCAGCCTGAACGGCGTCACGTAACGCGCGCGCTTGCCCTCGAAATAGTCCAGCGTGAGCTTGCCCGGCCGCAGGTACAATGGCCCGATCGTGCGGAACAGCCGCTCATCGATGTTCAATATGCTGTCGGCGATATCGGACATGACGCTGCTGAAATGCCGCACCATGCCCTGGATCGGCTGGCCGCACGCATAGCAATACTTGCCGTACAGCGGCGCACCGCAGTTCTCGCATTGGCCGATCGAGGGCACTGGCGGGGATGCCGCGGGTTCGGCGGTTGGCGTCGTCGTTTCGTGTGACATCGGGTGTCTTTCCGCAATGCCCCAGATTCTAGCCTTGGATCGTGCACGTTTCGCGCGCGAGCTGCGCGCGACGGTAAAGCTGGCGCTGCCGCTGATCGCCGGGCAATTGTCCGCGGTCGGGATGAGTGCCGTCGACGTCGCGCTGGCCGGGCATTACAACGCGCACACGCTGGCCGCGGTGGCGGTCGGCGCCAACGTGTGGGTGCTGGGGCTGGTGAGTGCGGTGGGGGTGATGATGGCGCTGTCGCCGTCGGTCGCGCAGCTGGACGGCGCTGGCCGACAGCGCGAAATCGGGCCGCTGTTCCGGCAGGCGTTGTGGCTGGCGGCGGCTCTGTCGGTGCTGTTGTGGTTCGGCGCGCGCCATTCGGGGCCGTTGCTGGACGTGATCGGCGTCGATGCGGCGCTCACCGATGACGTGCAGGCGTTCCTGCACGCGCTGAGCTGGGGCGCGCCTGGCCTGTGCGGCTATTTTGCATTGCGGGGCTTGTGCGAGGGTTCGAGTTGGACGCGCCCGACGATGCTGTTCGGCATTTTCGGCCTTGCGGTGCTGGTGCCACTGGACTGGATCATGATCTACGGCAAGTTCGGTTTTCCGGCAATGGGCGCCGAAGGCGCGGGCATCGCCAACGCGCTGGCGCTGTGGCTGCAATTGCTGGCGTTTCTCGCGTACCTGAAGTTCGGCAAACGCTTTCGCAGCCTCGACCTGTTCGCACGCATGGAACGTCCCGACTGGCATGCGATCCGGCACCTGCTGTGGATCGGCGTGCCGATGGCGGTGACGTTGCTGATGGAAGCCGGCCTGTTCGTGATTTCGGCGCTGCTGATCAGCCGCCTCGGCACGGTCGCGATCGACGGCCACCAGATCGCGATCAACGTCGCGTCGGTCACTTTCATGTTGCCGCTCGGCTTGGCGCTGGCAGTGACGGTGCGGGTTGGCAACGCCGCCGGTCGCGGCGATGCGCACGCGGTGCGCTATGCAGGATTCACCGGCCTCGCGCTGACGCTGGCGACGCAGGCGTTTTCGGCCACGCTGATGCTGGCGATTCCGCATGCGATCGCCCACATCTATTCGGGTGATCCGCGGGTGATCGCGCTGGCCGCGCAACTTCTGATACTGGCCGGCATCTTCCAGTTTTCCGACGGTATCCAGGTGGTGGCGAACGGTGCGCTGCGCGGCTTGAAGGACACCCGCATGCCGATGCTGATTACCGCCGTCGCGTACTGGGTGGTCGGCATGCCGACCGGCGCGTGGCTGGCGTTCGGCGCCGGCTATGGCGTGCGCGGCATGTGGGTGGGGCTGATCGCCGGCCTGACCGCGGCGGCGGTGTTGCTGGCTGCGCGCTGGACCGTGCAGACGCGCGACGATCGTTGGCGCAGGTTCGCCGTCGCGCCCTCATCGGCCGACTGACGGGCGGGCGCCTGCCTCACTTCACGCCAACCATGCGCACGGCTACGCTTGGCCGACCGCTCCATCCATCCGGAAACCATCGCCATGAACAACCCACCACGCCGCGGCTTCGCGGGCTTCATGCGTGCACTTGGGCGCAGCATCAACGTGGTGCGGCTGGTGATCATCAACGTGGTGTTCTTCGGCATCCTGTTCCTGATCCTCGGGTTGATGTTCCGCGGCGCGCCCAAGGTCGGGCCGGATACGGTGCTGTTGCTGAAACCTGAAGGGCAACTGGTCGAACAGTTCAGCGTCGATGCACTGGCGCGCGCGGCGGCGCGCGCCTCGGGGCAACCGGTCGGACAAGTGCAGGTGCGCGATCTGGTCGCGGCGATCGATCACGCCACGCACGATGCGCGGATCACCCGCATCCTGATCGACCCGTCGAACCTGCAATTGGGTGGCATGGGCGCGCTGGAGGAAGTCGGCGCGGCGCTGGATCGTTTCCGCGCCTCGGGCAAACCGGTGATCGCGTGGGGCACGCAATTCAACCAGATGCAGTACCTGCTTGCGGCGCACGCCAACGAGGTGCTGCTCGATCCCGCGGGTTCCATTTCGGTCAACGGTCTTTCCGATTACCGCAGTTACTACAAGGGCCTGCTCGACAAGCTCGGCATCAGCGCGCACCTGTTCCGGGTCGGCGAATTCAAATCGGCGGCGGAACCGTTCATTCTCGACGGACCCTCGCCCGCGTCATTGGAAGCCGACAAGTACTGGATGGGTGGGTTGTGGAACACCTGGCTGGACGAAGTCGGCAAGCTGCGTCACATCGATCCCGCCACGCTGGGCCAGCAGATCGACAACCTGCCTGCCGAAATTCCCGCGGCCAAGGGCGATGTTGCGCAACTGGCGCTGAAGCTGCATTGGGTGGATGGCCTCGCCACCCGCGAAGACGTGGTGCGGATGATGCAGAAGCATGGCGTCGCAACCGCCAATGACACGGCGTTCCGCGCGGTCGATCTGGATCACTACCTGCCGCAAACGGTCGATCTCGGCGTCGGCAAGCCGCAGGTCGCGGTGATCGTGGCTGAGGGCGACATCGTGTCCGGGCGGCAGCCGGCGGGCAAGATCGGCGGCGAATCCACGGCGGCACTGATCCGCGCAGCGCGCGCCGATCGCAACGTGCGCGCGATCGTGTTGCGCGTCGATTCGCCCGGTGGCGAAGCGTTCGCGGCCGAGCAGATTCGCCGCGAAGTGGTGCTGGCCCAAAAGGCCGGCAAGCCGGTGATCGTGTCGATGGGTGACCTGGCCGCGAGCGGCGGCTACTGGATTTCGATGAACGCCCATCGCATCTTCGCCGAGCCCGACACCATCACCGGTTCCATCGGCATCTTCGGGTTGTATTTCACCGCGTCCGACGGACTCGCGAAACTCGGCATCAACACCGCGGGCCAGGGCACCACGCCGCTCGCGGGCGCGATGGATCCGCGCCGTCCGCTCGATCCCGCGCTGGGCGCGATGATCCAGAGCACCATCGACCGCGGCTACCGGCAATTCGTAGGCAACGTCGCCGATGCGCGCGGCAAAAGCTACGCCGAGATCGATGCGATTGCGCAAGGACGGGTGTGGTCCGGCACGCAGGCGCTGCAACGCGGCCTGGTCGACGAACTGGGCGGCCTGCACGATGCGATCGCCTACGCCGCGAAGGATGCCAAACTCGGCGACGATTTCGCGGTGCGTTATTTCCAGCCACCGGTCAGCTTGTGGCAACGATTCCTGATGGGCGCCGGCGCCAGCGCTTCGGCGCGCATGCTCAGCTCGCTCGGCTTGGGCCTTCCGAAGGCCTGGCTGATCGCGGCACCGAAACTGTTGCCGGAATTGGCATGGCTGCAGCAGGCCATGCCCGGCAAGCCGACGCCATACGCGTATTGTTTTTGTCGATTGCAGTAAGCGGGTCGGGCGCAAACTTATGCGATGGCTGGCATAACGGCATAGCGAGTGCTCCTTTCCGTTGCGTGGCCCGGGCGGCGTACTTTGGCGG
>JAICIW010000287.1 GCA_025928735.1 Rhodanobacteraceae bacterium
CCGATGTTCCACCAGGTGGAAGGTTTGCTGGTGGATGAATCGGCCACCTTCGCGGACTTGAAGGGGACGCTCCAAGCCTTCGTTGCCGCATTCTTCGGGCAGGCGCTGGAGATGCGTTTCCGGCCGAGCTATTTCCCGTTCACCGAACCGTCGGCGGAGGTGGACATCCGCTGGCAGCGCGACGACGGTGGCGTTCGTTGGCTGGAGGTGCTCGGTTGCGGCATGGTGCACCCCAACGTGCTGAAACATTGCGGCATCGACCCCGAGCGCTACACCGGCTTCGCGTTCGGCATGGGCGTGGAGCGCCTCGCGATGCTGCGCTACGGGGTCGCCGACCTGCGCGCGTTCTTCGAGAATGACTTGCGGTTCCTGCAACAGTTTGCGTAAAGATGTTTTCGTCATTCCGGACGCCGCGCAGCGGTGATCCGGAATCCATTTTGATCTTGATGTTCCAGAGCAAAGCAAAATGGATTCCGGCCTGCGCCGGAATGACGCCAAGTAATCAGGTTTGCTTCATTTCCGATAGTCGGCCCTCGCCATGAAATTTTCCGAAAACTGGCTTCGCTCACTCGTCGACATTCGCGCCGACAGCGCCACGCTTGTGCGGCGGCTGACCATGAGCGGGCTGGAGGTGGCCGAAGTCGCGCCGATTGGCGATTCGCTCGACGACGTGGTGGTCGCCCGCATCGTCAGCTGCGCCGCGCATGCCGATGCCGACAAGTTGCGCGTGTGCCGCGTCGACACGGGCACGGGTGAGGTACAGATCGTGTGCGGCGCACCCAACGCGCGCGAGGGTCTGATCGCCCCGTTGGCGACCGTCGGCGCGAGGTTGCCGAACGGTGTCACGATCAAGACCGCGAAGCTGCGGGGCGTCGAGTCGCAGGGCATGTTGTGTTCCGCGAAGGAACTCGGCATCGACATCGACGCGTCGGGCTTGATGGAATTGCCGGATGATGCGCCGATCGGCAAGCCGCTGGCCCAATACCTCCGCTTGCCGGACACCACAATCGAAGTCGAGTTGACGCCCAACCGCGGCGACTGCCTCGGGATGTTGGGGCTGGCCGATGAAGTGGCCGCGGAGTTCGGCACGCGCGCGAAGGCGTTCTCGGCATTGCCCGTGCAATCCGTCGTCCTGGCCCCGCGCGAAATCTGCCTCGAAGCCGGCGCCGATTGCCCGCGTTATCTCGGGCGCGCGGTGCGCGGCATCGACATGACTGCGCGAACGCCGCTCTGGATGGCGCAGCGCTTGCGTGCGGGCGGGGTCAAGCCGATCAATGCGGTCGTGGACGTCACCAATTACGCGATGCTGGAAACCGGGCAGCCGATGCACGCGTTCGATGAAGCGAAGCTCGTCGGCGGCATCGGCGTGCGGCGTGCAGGCAAGGGTGAAACCCTGAAGCTGCTGGATGGCAGCGCGGCCACGCTCGATCCGTCGTTCCTGCTGATTGCCGACAACGCCAAGCCGCTGGCCGTGGCCGGGGTGATGGGCGGTTTCGATTCGCGTGTCACCGAGGCCACCCGCGACGTGTTCCTCGAAGCCGCCCATTTCAGTCCCGCCGCGATCATGGGCCGTGCGCGCAAACTCGGCCTGACCACCGACGCCGCGCACCGTTTCGAGCGCGGTGTCGATCCGGAACTGCCGCGCGCGGCGATGGAGCGCGCGACGGCACTGCTGATCGAAATCGCCGGCGGCCGGCCCGGCGAAGTCATCGAGGCCGTGACGTCGAAATACATCAAGTCTCCGGCGAAGATCACGCTGCGTTGCGCGCGGATCGCGCGGGTGCTCGGCATCGCCATCGACGCCGTTGAAGTCGAGCGCATCCTCACTGCTTTGGGCATGACGGTCGAAACGCGGGACGATGGTTGGTGCGTCACGCCGCCTTCGCGGCGCTTCGACATCGAACGCGAAGAAGACCTGATCGAAGAGGTCGCGCGCATCCATGGCTACGACGCGGTGCCCGCGCGCCTGCCCGCCGGCGCGCCGCCGGCTCCGCGCGACGACGAATCCGTCGTGTCCGTTTCCACGTTGGCTGCGGGTCTGGTCGCGCGCGATTATCACGAGGCGATCTGTTACGCGTTCGTCGATCCGAAGCTGCTGCAAGCGTGGCAACTCGATGCGAACGCCGTGCCACTCGCCAACCCGCTCTCGTCGGATCTGGCGGTGATGCGCACGTCGCTGCTGCCGGGTCTGGTCGAGGCGCTGAAGCGAAATCGCAACCGGCAGCAGGCGCGGGTGCGCTTGTTCGAGTCGGGTGTGGTATTTGCGAAGCGCGGCAGCGACGGCGATGCGCCGGAAGAAACCCCAATGCTGGCCGCGGTTGCGTGCGGCAGCGCACGTGCCGAGCAATGGGGCGAAGCGAAGCGCGCGCTGGATTTCCACGACGTCAAGGGCGATCTCGAAGCGCTGATCGCGCTGTCCGGTGCGCCCGAAACCTGGTCGTTCGATGCCACCGATCTGCCGTCTTGGCTGCATCCCGGCCGTGGCGCACGGGTGCTGCTTGATGGCGTCGCGGTAGGCGCCATCGGTGCCATGCATCCGGCTCTGCAGCGGCAACTGGACCTTCCGGAAACCCACCTGTTCGAAATCGAACTGCCGGCATTGCGCCGGCGCTCGATCCCGGTGGCGCGGGCGCTGCCGCACTTTCCCTCGATCCGGCGCGACATCGCGGTGGAAATGGACGAGGTGGTCGAATGGGCGCGGGTCGCGGCGGCGCTTCGTTCAGGCTTGCCAACAATCTTGAACGAAGTGGTACTGTTCGACTGTTTTCGAGGTCCGGGTTTGAGCGCGGGTCGAAAGAGTCTTGCTATAGGCTTGATTTTGCAAGACGATTCGCGCACGCTTACGGACGAGGACGCCGACCAGAGTGTGGCCGATGCGGTCAGACTGCTGGGAAGCGAATTTGGGGCAAGGCTGAGAGGATGAACATGACGCTGACCAAGGCAGAGATGGCCGAGCGCCTGTTTCTCGACGTGGGCCTCAACAAGCGTGAAGCCAGGGAATGCGTGGACGCCTTTTTCGAGGTGCTGCGCGAGGCGCTCGAGCGGGGGGAGCCGGTGAAGTTGTCGGGATTCGGCAACTTCGACCTGCGCAACAAGAATCAGCGGCCCGGACGCAATCCCAAGACCGGCGAGGAGATTCCGATCTCCGCACGCCGTGTCGTGACGTTCCGCCCCGGGCAGAAGCTGAAACTGAGAGTCGAGAACCATGCTGGATCAGGGCAACAATAACGAACTTCCCGCGATTCCCGCCAAACGGTATTTCACGATTGGCGAGGTCAGCGAATTGTGCGCGGTCAAGCCGCACGTGCTGCGTTACTGGGAGCAGGAGTTTCCTGCGTTGAACCCGGTGAAGCGGCGCGGCAATCGCCGTTACTACCAGCGCCACGACGTGCTGATGATCCGGCAGATTCGCGCGCTGTTGTACGACCAGGGCTTCACCATCACCGGTGCGCGCGCGCGCCTGGAAGGCCAGCAGGGCCGAATGGAGGCGTCCATCTCGCATCAGATCGTGCGCCAGATGCGGCTGGAGCTGGAGCAGTTGCTGCAATTGCTGCGCGATCCGCTGCGCAAGA
>JAICIW010000328.1 GCA_025928735.1 Rhodanobacteraceae bacterium
CGTGACCGCACCCGAAAATGGCGCGAGGATGTCGGTGGCGCGGTCGTGATCGAAATCCACCACGCCGGTCGTGGTGATCGTGGTGTGGTACTGCGCCGGCTCGACCGTGACGACGTGGATGCTGGATTGCTGCGCCTTCGTCAGCGTGACGTTGTGCGGCGTGGTGGAAGCTTGTTGCTGCGCCGGCTTGCCGGAGCAGCCCACGAGCGCGAATGCCAACAACATGGTCGCCGCAACAACCGCACGTCCCGGCGCGCTGCGACCTTCACTCCCGCCGTCATTCCGGACGCCGCGCAGCGGCGATCCGGAACCCAGTGACTCTGCCCGACGCAAGGGGCTGCGTTCCGCGTTCCGCCTCATGGCCGGCCCCGGTATCGAGCCATGCGGGGCAAGCTCTCTCCCCAGCAAATCGAACATCCCACCCTCGACATTTCGATTCATCGTGATCACTGTTTCGCAAGATTCTTGTGATGCCACCAGCCGCCGCCCAGCGCCTGGTACAAGGCCGCGGTGTCGGCGAAACGATTGGCCTCGGCTTCGACCCGCGCGATGCGCGCCTGCTGGTACGACTGCTGGGCCGCCAGCAATTCGAACGTACCGATGTAGCCGTGCTGCAATTGCAGTTGCGACAAATCCAGCGTGGTCTTTGCCGCGCGCTCGGCCTGCGCGGCAGCCTGCAAGCCCTTGGCATCCTGCTCCAGCGCGACCAGCGTGTCGGCGACGTTCTGGAACGCAGTCAGCACCGTGCCGCGGTATTGCTCGGCGGCTTCGACGTAGGCGGCCTTGGCCGCGCGTTCCTGATGCATCAGTTGCCCGCCTTCGAAGATCGGCGCGGTCAGCGACGCGGCGATGCCCCAGAAACCGGTACCCGAGGTAAATACTTTCGAAATCGCCAACGCGGTGCTGCCGGCATTCGCGGTCAGATCGAGGTTCGGCAAGCGCTGCGCGGCCGCGATGCCGATCGCGGCACTGGCCGCGTGCAGATTGGCGCGGGCCTGGCGCACGTCGGGGCGCTGCGCAACCAACTCGGACGGCAGGCTGACCGGCAGATTTTCCGGAAGATGCAGATCGGCCAGTGTCAGCGACTCTACCGGCCCCTGATCGGGAAACGCGCCCACCAGCACCGCCAGCGCGTGCCGGGTCGCGGCCAATTGCTTCACCAGCGCCGGCAGGCCGGATTCGGTCTGCGCCAATTGCGACTGCTGTGCGGCCACATCCAGCTTGCTGGCATCGCCCTTTTGGAACCGGAGTTGCAAGATCGAAAGGCTCTTCTTTTCCAGCGCAACAAGTTCCCGCGTGGCATGCACTTGCTCGCCCAGCGAAGCCTCCTGGACCGCCGTCACCACCACGTTCGACGCCAGCGTGGTCCAGGCGGCGATCATCTGGAAGCGCGCGGACTGTTCCTGCGCCTGCAGCGATTCGCGCGTGCGTCGGTTCAAGCCGAACAGATCCGGCGTGTAGCTGATGGAAAGTTGCGGCGTGAACAGGCTGTAGAGATACGCGTTGTTGCTCGGCACCGGCGCCAGTGCCGACGACGGATCCTTCTGGCGGCTGGCATTGAAGCCGGCCGACACCGCAGGAACGAACGATCCGCGCTGCGCCAGCACGTCCTCGTGCGCAACCCGAAGTGCGGCCTGCGCGGCTTTCAGATCGTGGTTGTTTTTAAGCGCCTGGGCGACCAGCACACTCAATGCGGGCGAATGGAACAGCGTCCACCAATCCCCCGGAATATCCGCGCCAACCTCGAACGCTTGCGCATCGCCACCCGCAACATCCGCCGCGGCCACGGTCGCGCCCGGCGGATGCGACAGATAGCCCTTCGCGGTTGGCGGCGCCGGAGGCTTGAAGTCCGGGCCCGCCGCGCAACCCGCGAACGCGAACGCGAACACGAGCATCGCGAGGGGGATGACGCGCCGCCGGAACGGTCGCAGCAATTCGAAACCCATGCGGGAACGGTTCTCTTGCGGACGGGCCAGCCGGAACCGGTCCAGACGAGTTCTATCCGGCGCATCCCTGCCGACGGAAGCCACGGCAGCTGGACGCGAATTGCAATGTTATATCATTTCGGCTGGAAAAGTGAACTACTGGATGCGCGAGGGAGGCGGCTTGTCAGCCGCCCGCCTTCGGATTCTGAATCCGGAACTCGTGCGGCGGCATGTCGCCTGCGAGATTCCGCACGAACCAATCCCAACGCCGCCGCGTCACGTACGACGAATCCTCGCCGTAGCCATGGTGCTGGTTCGGCAGGATCAGCATGTCGAAATCCTTGTTGGCCTTGATCAGCGCATCCACCACCAGATAGGTGTTGCTGATCGGCACGTTGTCGTCGATTTCGCCATGCACCAGCATCAGGTGACCCTTCAGGTTCTTCGCGAGCAGCTGGCTGGCCTGGTTGTCGTAATTGGTGGTGCCGTCCTTGTTGGTGACCAGCAGGCCCTGGTACTTCTCGCCCCAGTCGTTTTCGTAGTTGCGGTTGTCGTGGTTGCCGCTTTCTGCCCAGCCGGCCTTGAAGAAATCCGGATAGCGAAACATCGCGGCCGCGGTGGCGTTGCCGCCGCCCGAATGGCCCCAGATGCCGACGCGATCGAGGTCGATCCACGGATGCCGCTTCGCCAGTTCCCGGATGCCGGCGACCTGGTCGGGCAGCGTGTCGTCGCCCATGTTGCCGTACCAGTAATGGTGGAAACCCGTCGAGCGCCACGGCGTGCCCATGCCGTCGATCGCGACCACGATGAAGCCGAGTTCTGCCATCGCCTGATGATCGGCGCGCGCGGCCAGGAAACTGCGGCCACGCACCGAGCCGGTCTGCGGACCGGGGTAGACGTAATCGACCACCGGATACTTCTTGTGCGGGTCGAAGCTCGTCGGCTTGAACATCATGCCGTACAGCGCGGTCTTGCCGTCGCGCGCCTTCACCGTGATCGGAATCGGCGGCACCCAGCCGGCGGCCTTCAGGCGCGAAATGTCCGCCTTCGC
>JAICIW010000179.1 GCA_025928735.1 Rhodanobacteraceae bacterium
GCCTGCCAGCGCTCGCCGTGCACGTGCACCGCACCGCGGCCTGCGAAATCGGCCACCACTTCGCCGATCGCGCCGATCATTTCCTCGCGACCGCTGACCACCGGGCGTTTGTGCGAACGCATCGCCATCCACACGATGCCGACCAAAATGGCCGCCGCCGCGATCGCGATGCCGACCACCACCGGCAGCGCGATGCCGTAGCCCGGCACGCCCGTGTCCATCAGGATCACCGAGCCGATCACGAACGAAACCACGCCGCCGGTGCCGAGTACGCCGTACGCCGGCACGAAGGCTTCAGAAACGATCAGGATCACGCCCAGCACGATAAGCCCCAATCCGGCGAAGTTTACCGGCAGCAACTGGAATGCGTACAACGCCAGCAACAGGCAGATCGCCCCGACCACGCCCGGCAGCACGCCGCCCGGGTGCATGCCTTCCATCACCAGCCCGCCGAGTCCGAGCAACAGCAGGATGTAGGCGACGGATGGATTGGCGATGACGCCGAGGAACTGGCTGCGAGCGCCGGGCGTGACGGTTTCGAGGCTCGCACCACGCGTCTGCAGTACTTGCGAGCCCGCCGCGGTTTCGACCTTTCGCCCGTCCACGTCGGCCAGCAGCGCCGGAATGTCCGGCGCCACCAGGTCGATCACGTGCAGTTTCAGCGCCTCGTCCGCCGACACGCTCACCGCGTCGCGCACCGCCTTCTCCGCCCAGTCCGCGTTGCGGCCGCGTCGCTCGGCCAGCGCACGGATGTAGGCGACGGCATCGTTGGTGACCTTGCGCATTTCGGTGCTTTCGCCGGACGCTGCGGGCTTGCCGCTGCTGGACCCCGGCAGCGGCACGCTGCCGCCACCCGTCAACGAAACCGGTGTCGCTGCACCCATGTTGGTGGCGGGCGCCATCGCCGCGACATGACACGCGTACAGGATGTAGGTGCCGGCGCTGGCCGCGCGGGCGCCCGACGGCGCGACGTAACCGATCACGGGAACCGGCGAGGCGAGAATCGCCTTGATGATGTCGCGCATGGAGCTGGAAAGCCCGCCGGGCGTGTCGAGTTCCAGCACGACCGCGACCGCGTGCATCGCATCGGCCTGCTCGATGCCGCGCACCACGTAATCGGCGCTGGCCGGACTGATCGGGCCATCGACGCGCAGCACGATGGCGGCCGGATGGGCCATCGGCGATCGGGGCGCGGCCACGCAAGTCGCTGTCATCAGCAACGCGATCATACCCCACAGCATGGAGCGCCACGTCCTCATGTCGCCATCAGACCATTACCCGCACGACTTGGCAAACTGCCCCAGTATCCGCGCTGGCCATGATCGCGCCTTGACCACCGACAACGCTTGCGCGGGTGATCGGCGTAAAGTGCGTGTTTCGCATTGCTTAGGACACCACCATGGATCATCCGATGTACCCCGAATCCAGCGTGGACATCGCGCGCAAGCGCCACGAGCTGGCGCCCGCTCCGCTCGAAGCGTTCCAGAATTTCAGCCGCGCGGTGTTTGCTGACGGTGCGCTGCCGGGCATCACCAAGCAGCTGATCGCGGTGGCGGTGGCGCACACCACGCAGTGCCCGTATTGCATCAAGGGCCACACGAAAGCTGCATTGAAAGCAGGCGCGACCGAGCAGCAGATCATGGAAGCGATATGGGTTGCCGCCGAAATGCGCGCGGGTGGCGCGTACGCGCATTCGGCGCTGGCGATCGACACGATGCAGCAGGCGCATGCGGCGTCGCATTCGGGCTGACGGTGTACCACTGACGCGCGCAGGCTTGCCCCCGGCGGCGGGGCACAAGCTATACTTCCGGCTTTGCCACGCGGCGCGAGCCACTTGCAGGGAACCACAGAAACATGATCCGATCGATGCTGACCGTCGTCCTGATGGCGGGTTTCGTATGTTTCGCGTCCAGCGCTTTCGCCAAGGGCGATCCAGCCAAGGGCAAGGTCGAGGTGTACACCTGTCACGGCTGCCACGGCATCACCGGATACGAATCGGTGAACCCCGAATACCACGTGCCGCGCATCGCGGGACAGAACGAGCAATACATCATCGACGCCCTCAATGAATACAGGAGCGGCGCGCGCAAATATCCGACGATGAATGCGCAGGCCCACAGCCTGACCGAGCAGCAGATCGCGGACATCGCGGCTTATCTGTCCAGCCTTGCGCCCAAGCAACTGCACAAGAACTGAGGGGACCGACCATGCAGCAACGCACCATTCTCGTTTCCCTCGTGGCCGCAGCGCTGGCGCTCAGCTTCGGCACGGCGTCGGCAGCCAACGGCAACGCCGCCGACGGCAAGACCAAGTCCGCGGCTTGCGCAGCCTGCCACGGCGCCGATGGCAACGGCATCGCGCCGAACTATCCCGCGCTTGCCGGCCAGTATCAGGATTACCTCGCGCAAGTCCTGCACGAATACAAGGACGGCCAGCGCACCAACGCCATCATGAATGGCATGGCCGCGCCACTGAGCGATCAGGACATCAAGGATCTGGCCGCGTACTTCTCCAACCTGCCGAGCAAGCTGTCCGACCTGCATGGCAAGATCCAGGGCGGCAACTGAGTGCACCGACATGGACCTCGCCGAGCTGGCCCCGCTGCACTGCGAACCCCGCAAAGGCAAGGAGCATGCGCTGGGCGAAGCGCGCGTGCGCGAGTTGCTGGCGCTGCTGCCGGAATGGCAACTGGCCTTCGACGGCAAGTCGATCGCGAAAACCTTCGGTTTCAGGAATTTCCACGAAACGCTGGGTTTCGTCAACGCGATCGGCTGGATGGCCAATCGGCAGGATCACCATCCCGATCTCGAAGTCGGCTACAACCGCTGTGTGGTGCATTGGTCCACGCACGATGTCGGCGGCCTGTCGATGAATGATTTCATCTGCGCAGCGCGCGTCGAGGCGATTGCGCGGGCGTAGGAGCGCGCCTGCGCGCGACCCGGTTGGGCGAACGCAATGGCAACAGGGCCCAAGAGGCATCGCCGGCAGGCCGGCTCCTACAACAGCACAAAAAAAGCGCGGCCACTCGGCCGCGCTTTTTGTTCAACCATTTGCGCCGCAATCACTGCGCGCCGATCTTCACCAGCGTGACGTCGAAGACCAGCGTTTCGTTCGGCGGGAAGCCGTTCTTCGGTTCGGAGCCGTAGGCGAGATCGGACGGGATCACGAACTTGTAGTGGCTGCCGGTCGGCATCAGCATCAACGCTTCCTTGAAACCGGGGAACACGTTGGAGAGGTCGAGCTTGGCCGGGCCGGAGCCGTGCTTGGCCGAAGAATCGAATTCCTGACCGTTGACGAATGAACCGGTGTAGTTCACCTGCACCGTGTCGGTGGCCTTCGGCTTGGCGCCGGTGCCCTGCGTGACTACCTGATACTGCAGCCCATCGGACGTGACGTGCACGCCGGGCTGCGATTTGTTCTTGGCGAGGAAGGCGTCACCCGCCTGCTTGTTCTGCGCGGCCACCTGGTCGTAATGCTGCTTGGCGCGTGCAGCGAATTGTTCGCCGAACGCCTTGGCGACGCTCTGTGCCTCGGTTTCGCTCATGCTGGGCTTCTGGCCCTGCAACGCGCGGGTCACGGCCTGGCCGACCTGCTGCGGATTCACCAGATCACGCGCCCAGTCCGGATACCGGCCGGCGAGTTCGTAACCGACGATCTCACTCGCCTTGGCCTTGTCGACCGTCGCCGTCGCCGTCGATTTGGTTTGTGCCTGCGAAATACCTGCGACGCCAAGTGCGGCGATCACGGCAACGGCGGCCAGGCTCGGCCGCATGATCTGCTTCATCGGTGTTGTCCTCTGATGTTGGATGGCTGGCGCGCTGATGGCGCGGTGATGCGTCACTGAACGCACCATTCTGCGTGTTTCGCCGCGGAATGGCAACGAGCAACGCTATGGACCACGGCGTCACGACAGGGTTCATTCATGCGCTCGCGCAGTTTCTGGCCGCCCGACGAACCAATCATCGTCACCCCAGGGAAGCCGCTGCGCCGCAGCTTGAACCATGACTGATGGCAGGGGGTATTGACGGGCCGAGAACTGGTGTTATAGTTCACTACAACACTGGTCAACGAGGTCACTAAGGAGGCCTATCATGAACGCCCGCAAATCCATCGCCGTCGTCGCCGCCATGCTGATCACCGCCGCCGGGATGGCCGGTATCGCCAACTACAGCAATGCCGCCGCCGATGCTTCGCGCGCGGCGATCAATGCCACCGCCGCGACCGTGATCACCACGCTGCCCACCATCGAGGTGACGCCTTCCAGCGCCCAGCTTCGCGAACTGCACAAGCAGGGTCAGAAGAGCGGCTCGGCTTCGGGCTCATCGGCCCGCGCCGACGCGGCCATGCCTTACTACTCGTTCGCGTCCAGTGAAGCCGGTGCGTGATGCGATCCTGCAGGGGCCTCGCGAATGATGCGGGGACGGAAACATCACCGCCGGGATTGAAGCCATGAGCGTAACCTGGAACGACAACGTCCCGATCTACCGCCAGCTCCGCGAACGCGTAGTGGCGATGATCCTGGACGGCGCGCTGAACGAGGGCGATGCCCTGCCCTCGGTTCGCCAGGTCGCGGCCGACTACCAGATCAACCCGCTCACCGTTTCCAAGGCGTACCAGGAACTGGTGGACGAGCAGCTGGTGGAGAAACGCCGCGGCCTCGGCATGTTCGTCACCGACGGCGCGCGCGACGCGCTGCTCCGGAGCGAACGCGAACATTTCCTGCGTGAAGAATGGCCGCGCCTGCGCGCGCGCATCGAACGCATGGGCCTGGATACCCAGAAATTGCTGGCCACGCCAGCGCCAGAATCACACAAGAGGGAATCGTGATGAACGCAGCAGCCGAAGCCATCGCGGAACGACCCGCCACCCCGCCGGCGGCCGGATCCGAAACCGTGGTCCACGCGCGTGGACTCACCAAGCGCTACAAGAATGCCGTGGCGCTGGACGGTGCCGATTTCGAGGTGGGCAACGGCCGCATCGTCGGCCTGATCGGACCCAACGGCGCGGGCAAGACCACTGCCCTGAAGGCGATCTTGGGGCTGACCGACTTCGAAGGCGACCTCAAGGTGCTGGGCATGGACCCGCGCCGCGAACGCCCGCAGCTGATGCGCGAGGTGTGCTTCATCGCGGACGTCGCGACCCTGCCCCGCTGGATTCGCGTCCACGAAGCCATCGATTTCGTGGCCGGCGTACACCCACGCTTCGATCGCGCCAAGTGCGAGCGCTTCCTCAGCCGCACCAAGCTGCACGCCAACCAGAAAGTGCGCGAGATGTCCAAGGGCATGATCGTGCAGCTGCACCTCGCCATCGTGATGGCCATCGATGCACGACTTCTGGTACTGGACGAACCCACGCTGGGGCTGGATATCCTCTACCGCAAGCAGTTCTACCAGAGCCTTCTGGAGGACTACTTCGACGAGAACAAGACCATCCTCATCACCACCCACCAGGTGGAAGAAGTGGAACACATCCTCACCGACCTGTTGTTCATCCGCGA
>JAICIW010000224.1 GCA_025928735.1 Rhodanobacteraceae bacterium
ATCGCCAACTCGATGCCCTGCGGATGCTGGCGCTGGGCCTGGACACGGCACCTGATTCGCGGGTGGTGTCGGCGCCGTCGCGTGCCGACGACGCAGCGCTGCGCCAGGGCGTGCGCAGCGCCTTCGGAGTCGCCCCGCCGGTGCGCGCACAACCGGTGTTGAGCGCACCGCTGACACCCGCTGTGCCCCGCAGCGACCAGCCGCTCGTCGGCAGGGTGCTGCTGGTGGAAGATCATCCCGTCAACCAGAAGGTCGCACAGAAGCTGCTCGAACGTCTTGGGCTCACCGTGGACGTCGCGGAAAACGGTGAAGTGGCGCTGGAGAAATTGCGCGAGCAGCCATACGTGATGGTGCTGATGGATTGCCAGATGCCGGTGCTGGATGGTTACAGTGCCACCCGCCGCCTGCGCGAAATCGAGAGCGGGCAGGGCAAGCCGCGCACGCCGGTGATCGCGATGACCGCGCACGCCATGTCGGGCGACCGCGAACGCTGCCTGCAGGCCGGGATGGACGATTATCTTTCCAAGCCGCTCGACCGGCAATTGCTGGAACAGACGCTGACACGCTGGATGCCCAAATCCCCGATCACCGCGCCGGCGACAACAGCCGCCGATCCCCTTTCCGCCATTGCGCCCGTCATCCAATCGGAGGCCACGCACCCCGCCATGCACAATCCACCGCCCCCCGACACCCTGGACGCCACGACCCTGGTCGATCTCGAAGACATCATGGGCGACGAACTGGTCACTCTGGTGGATGCCTACCTGCGCGACGGCGAAACCCGGATGCGCAACATGCGCGAGGCGGCCGACCGCGGCGACGGCACCGAGGTCGGCAAACTTGCGCACTCGTTGAAGTCGTCCAGCGCGAACCTCGGCGCGATTCCGCTGGCCAATCGCGCACGGCAGGTGGAAGAAGCCGCACGCAACGGCACGCTGGTCAGCCCCGGCGACAGCGTCGCGGCGCTGGAGAAGTTGTTCGCCAACGCGGCGGCGGCGCTGAAGCAGCGCTACAAGCGGTCGTAAGCGCACACTCGAAGAAGATCGGTAGGTTGGGCTGGGCAACGCGAAGTCCAACGTTGCGTCGTTGGGCTTCACTTCGTTCAGCGTCAACCTACGCGCTTCGCCATCCGTCGCTTGTTTTTGTAGGGCGGATGACAACCCGCCGACCGTGAACGTCACTCGGCGGGATGCGCTGTGCTACTCCCGCGCTACGCGCTTGCCGGATGAGTAGTTGACAAATAGTTGCCTCACGCTGTGAGGCCGCCATCAACTACCAAGCTATGACCGACCACGTAAGATGAGATAGGTGAACTCAACCATATGATGGCATTGGCAATCTCATTTGCTGTTGCAGGCCTGCCAATAGGAATTTCCAGTGCCAGCGCCTGATCTTGTTCTGATCGTTCTGCCTCGCTGAGATGCGCTGCACGGCGTCCCCGCCGTGGCGTGTTGGTCACGCCTGGGCAGACGGCATTTATTCGAATGCCATCCCCTATGTATTCCTTCGCAGTTGAGCGGGTAAGTCCGATCACCGCGTGCTTTCCGGCGCTGTATAGCGCAGCGGTTGGCGTTCCGGACAAGCCGGTGGTTGATGCGACGTTGACGATTGTCCCGCCCTTGCTGTGGAGCATCGCCACGATTTCGGCGCGCATGCAGGTAAAAAGGCCTCGCACATCGACTGCCAAAAGTTCGGCCACTTCCTGATCCGGTACCTCATGTGCCTTTGCCAGCTTGAAATCGTAAGCGGCACAGTTGACGGCACAATCCAGTGTGCCGAACTGCCCGAGTATGGAATCCAAAAGATGGGTGACAGATGATGTGTCGCTGACGTCGCATTCGAAAAAAGCGGCATTGGCACCAACCGAGGCCAGCTCACCAATGGCCGCAGCGCCTTTCCTGCTATTCCTGGAGGCAACAACGACAGCCGCGCCGGCCGATGCGAACGCTCTCGCCGTTGCAAGCCCGATTCCAGTTGTACCGCCGACAACAAGGGCCACTTTGGCGTTGAGCGCGTACTCCATCTGATCGGCTAACTGCGAATATGCGTCTGCAGATACCGCTCCAACCCCACCTGCCCGATCAACCCGAGCTGCGTTTCCAGCCAGTCGATGTGTTCTTCCTCGGCATGCATGATGTCGCCGAACAACTGGCGGCTGACGTAGTCGCCGGTCTGCTCGCAGTAGGCAATTGCGACCTGCAGGTCGGGTAATGCGGCGCGTTCCAGTTTCAGGTCGCACGCGATGCATTCCTTCGGCGTCTGCCCGATCAGCAGTTTGCCGAGTTTCTGCAGGTTGGGGAGGCCTTCCAGGAACAGGATGCGCTCGATCAGGCGATCGGCATGCTTCATCTCGTCGATCGATTCGGCGCGCTCGTGTTCAGCCAGTTCCTTGTAGCCCCAGTTGTCGTACATCCGGTAATGCAGGAAGTACTGGTTGATCGCGATCAGTTCGTTGCCCAGCACCTTGTTGAGGTGCTCGATCACCTTGGCGTCGCCCTTCATGGTGGCTTCCTTGTGCAAAGGCGCGCGACACGCGCGACGCCCACGACTATACCGCCAACGACCACACTCACGCGGCTGTCGTGAAAAGTCAGCCCAAGGAAGGGCGTTCCAATGTTGGTTGCCGAAAGGCTGGCAGGAGACGGGGAGTTACAGCGACGCAGCGATCAGGGATGATCGCACTTCTATGCCGCAACGGGCAGGGCGGCGGCCCGGCGTTCGGACGCGACGGCCACTTCCGCCAGTTCGCGCGCTTCGCCTTCGCAACAGCCGCAGCAGGTGGAGCAACCGGTTTGCGCCTGCACTGCTTCAAACGTGCGCGCACCGCGCGCGACGGCGCGGCGGATGTCCTGATCGGTGACGGCTTTGCAGAGGCAGACGTACATGGCGGCTTTTCGAGGAGGGTCGCTCGACGGGCGTCATTTGAACGCGAATGCGAATGATTGTCAAGTAGCTTCAATGAACCGGAGAATATTGACGCTGGCTTCGTGAAAAGTCAGAGCCTGCCCCCGAGATGCTTCTGATCGGGGGCCATGGATGGCCGTTCTGGTCTTCACGGCCCCGGACGATCCGACCGCTTCCAATCGTCACAGCAAAGCTGCGATCAGGGACGATCGCAGGAGGAAATCAGCCCGATCTCGACCGAACAGGCCGCCTCGACCAACGGCGCGAAATAACGCAGGGCGCGCCGGTAGACCTCGCGCTTGAAGTCCACGACGTGCTCGGCCGGATACCAGAAATCCACCCAGCGCCACACGTCGAACTCGGGACTGGCATGCGCATCCAGCCGGAATGCGGCATCGACATCCAGCATCCTGAGCAGGAACCACACCTGCTTCTGCCCGATGCAGGTCGGGTGCCGCCCGCGCCGCACGTAGCGCGGCGGCAGGCGGTAACGCAGCCAGCCGTGGGTGGCGCCCAACACCTCGACTTGTTCCGCGCGCAGGCCGGTTTCTTCCTGCAGTTCGCGGTACATCGCCTCGTCCGGCGTTTCGTCGGTGTTCATGCCGCCCTGCGGAAATTGCCAGCCGTCGCGCTGCACCCGTCGCGCCCAGAACACCTGGCCGTGCGGGTTCAGCAACACGATGCCCACATTCAGGCGGTAGCCATCGACGTCGATCATGGGCCGATTCAAGCACAGCCCGAGAACGCGAAGCAAGTTGGCGCGGTCTCAGCTTTGACCCCGCGCGGCGCGCCGCTCGCGCGATTTTTTGCGGCGGCCGGGTTGCACGCGGCGCCCCGGCTGGCTATAAGCGGCGGACCCAATTGCCCGCGCAGACATGGCTTCGACTATCTTCCACCATTGGCTGGACCAATACCACGCACTACCACCAGCGCGCCGGCGCTGGCTCCGTCGCGGCGTGTGGGCGCTGGGCGCGGTGGTGGTCTTCGTGCTGGGGGTCGCCGCCGGACGCGGGCTCGGCTTCCCCAATGGTCTCGAAGCGCGCGCGCGCCGGCTGACAACCCAGAACGCCGCGCTGCAGGATCAGATCCAGAGCCTGCAGCAACAACAGCAAACCACGTCGACCGCGCTGGCCGCGCTCAAGCAGTCGCTCAACGCCCGCGACAGTGAATTGCAGAAACTGAAGCAGGAGCAGGCTTTCTACAGCAAGCTCATCGGCATCGACAGCGATCGTTCCGGCTTGGGCGTGCACGGTATCGCGGTGACGCAGGTGCCCGGCACCGACGCCTGGAATTTCGTGACGACACTGGTGAACACCGCCGAGAACGCGGATGCGGCGCGCGGCACGTTGACCCTCGCGGTCGAAGGTGTGCGCGGCGGCAAGCTCGCGACGCTGGGCTGGACCGATCTCGCCGGGCCCGCTGCCAAGGACGGCGTGCCGTTCGCGTTCAAGTTCTTCCAGCAGGTGCGCGGTTCCTTCGTGCTGCCCAAAGGCTTCGTGCCCAATCGCGTGGTCATCACGCTGCGACCCAGGGGCGGCGCCACCGTGACCCGCAAGCTGGATTGGAGCGAAGCCGTCGCCGAGGCGCGCGGCAACGGCGCGCCTTGATCGACCTTCGCGCCGCCTCCATCATGGCTGCAGAGGTA
>JAICIW010000044.1 GCA_025928735.1 Rhodanobacteraceae bacterium
CTCGTGATCGCGACCGACAGCTTCACCCGCGAACTGGGCGCCAAGCTGGGCATCGCCGGCTTCCAGATCAATCCGAGTGGGCAGGTAATGTCGACCGGTTCCACTACTGATGACGTGTCCAAGACGAATAACAGCGTTCGCACATGGCAGAATGGCATGCTCAAGGCGCTGGCTACGGGTGGGGACACCACCAGCGTTGCGCCTCCGACGATCGCGTCCGGCCTGAATGTCAACCTGCCCGCGAATACCGCCGGCATCACCTCCAGCAGTATCGCATTCGGCATTCTCGGCAACGACTATCTGCTCAATCTCGAGCTGAGTGCGGCGCAACAGGAAGGCCGTAGCGAGACCATCTCGCAGCCCAAGGTCGTGACCGCCAACAACCAGGAAGCCTCGATCGTCCAGGGCCAGCAGATCGGTTACCTGACATTCCAGAACTCCGGTGCTGGCGGCGGCCAAGGTACGGCGACGGTGCAATTCAAGAACGCCGCGCTGGAACTCCATGTCACGCCGACGATCACCTCCGACAACCGCGTGTTCATGAAGCTCAAGATCCTCAAGGACGCGGTTAGCCGGCTGGTGCCCAACCCGGGCGGCGGCTTTGTCCCGCAGATCGATCATCGCGAAATCGACACTTCGGTGCTGGTCGGGAACGGCCAAACGGTCGTACTGGGCGGTGTCTACGAGTTCCAGAACGAGCATGACGTCACCAAGGTGCCGTTCCTCGGCGACATTCCGATCCTCGGGGCGCTGTTCCGCGACAAGGTGGACAAGAACAGCAAGGCGGAACTGCTGGTGTTCATCACGCCGCACATCCTGGGCCAGGAAACCATGGTGCAGTGAGGTTTCCTGCCCGGTGAAGACGCAGCAGGAACGGCGCGGGCAACCGCGCCGTTCTTCGTTTCGGCGCCGCCGTCGGCTGGCTTCGACCAAACTTTCGCGCCCGGCTGTGGTCTACTTGGCGCATGCAAGCCGACAGCTACCCCACGTCTGACGCCGCCGCGGCTTCATCTGCCGCACCCGGCAACGCAGGCCCGGATGCCCTGCACGCGCGCTTCGCGGCACTGCGATCTGCGCTGCAAACCGAGGTCATCGGCCAGCCCGCGCTGGTTGATCGATTGCTGATCGCGCTGCTGGCCGACGGGCATCTGCTGGTCGAGGGCGCACCGGGTCTGGCCAAGACCACCGCGATCAAGGCGCTGGCCGCCCGCATCGAGGCCGACTTCCATCGCGTGCAATTCACGCCCGATCTGCTGCCGGCTGACCTCACCGGCACTGACGTGTTGCGTCCGCAGACAGGCGTATTCGAGTTCGAGCCTGGGCCGCTGTTCCACAATCTGGTGCTGGCCGACGAAATCAACCGCGCGCCAGCGAAAGTGCAGTCCGCGTTGCTGGAGGCGATGGCCGAGCGCCAAGTCACGATCGGGCGCCGCTCCTGGGCTTTGCCGAAGCTGTTTCTGGTGATGGCGACGCAGAATCCGATCGAGCAGGAGGGCACTTTCCCGCTGCCCGAAGCGCAACTCGATCGATTCCTGCTGCACGTGCCCGTGCGCTATCCCGCCGCGGGCGCCGAACGCGCGATCCTGCAGCTCGCGCGCCGCCGTGCACGCGAAGAACTCGTGCCGCACGCACAGCCGGAACGGTTGCTCGGTCAGCAGGACATTGTCGCCGCGCGCGAAGAAGTGCTGGATCTGCACATGGCCGATGGCCTCGAGGAATACATCGTGCAACTTGTGCTCGCGACGCGCGACCCGCGTCCATGGGCGCCGAAGTTGCGCGAGCGGATCGCGTGGGGCGCCAGTCCGCGTGCCAGCATTGCGCTGGAGCGCTGCGCACGCGCCGCCGCGTGGCTGGCTGGCCGCGATTACGTGCTGCCGGAGGACATTCAAACGCTCGCGCCCGACGTGTTGCGCCATCGCGTGCTGCTCGGGTACGAAGCGGAGGCGGAAGGTTTGCGGGTCGATGACGTGGTGCAGCAGTTGCTGGAGCGGGTGCCGCTGCCTTAGGCATGCGATCGTCCGTGATCGCTGCATCCAGGTTGGTGCCGTGAGCGGAACGGTCTTGGGTTCGCGGACACCCGAACGGTCACCCATGGCCTGACTTTTCACAACAGCCGCTTCGTCACTGACGCTTTGGGACAGGCTGTGATCATTGGTCGCGATGATATTCGCTCGATCCCTCATGCCCGCAGAAAAAAATTCCACCGACGGCATCACCCGCGTCGACCTCGCGGAGTTGCTCGCCCTGCGCGCACGCGCAGGCAAGCCGGGCAGTGCGCGTACGCATGCACGAACGCCATTGGCCGGCGGCCATGTCTCGGCGCTGCGCGGGCGAGGGATGGACTATGCCGAGTCGCGCGTCTATCAGGCGGGCGACGACGCCCGCAACATCGACTGGCGGCGCACGGCGCGCAGCGGCAAATGGCACACCAAGTTGTTCGAAGCCGAGCGTGAGCGCAGCCTGCTATTGCTCATCGACACCCACGCGACGATGCGTTTCGGCACGCGTGTGCGCTACAAGTCCGTGGCGGCGGCGCGTGCGGCGGCATGGCTGGCGTGGACCTGCGTGCGGGGCGGTGATCGCGTCGGTGCGCTGGCTTTCGGCGCGGTGCGCGATGCGGCCGATCCCCATGCTGGTGCACGCGGCGCATTGAACACGCTGGGCGCATTGGCACGCTGGGATGCAGCCGCCAGCGCCGGCGCTGACGCCGCCGAACCACTCTCCGCCGCGATCGCACGGGCGCAGCGGTTGATCGCAGCGGGCAACCGTGTCTGGGTGCTGTCGGACGGTTGGTGTACGGATCCGAATGCGACCGCGGCCTTGGTACGCTTGGCCCGACACGCCGAAGTCCGCGTGGTGATCATGGTCGATGCGCTGGAACGCGAACCCGCGCCCAAGGGCGCCTACGTGTTCGAGACTACGGCGGATCGGCGGGTCGTCGATCTCGTCGGCGCCGAAGCGCGCGCCGGATTCCGTGACGAACTCGCCAGGGGCTGGCGTGGTCTTGCCTCGGCGTGCGATACCGCGGGCGTGGCATGGACGACGTTGTCGACGGACGACGAACCCGACTTGGCGCTGGCGCCGTTCCTGCGCCGGCGGAGCGCACGCGCATGAGTGACAGCGGTCCCGTGCTGCGCGACATCCATCTGCCGTCGGCGGGGTGGTGGCCGCTGGCGCCGGGTTGGTGGTTGCTGCTGTTGGTCGTCATCGCGCTGGCCGTCGGCGTGGCGTGGTGGTGGCGCCAGCGCGCACGCCGGCGCCCGCTGCAATCGATCCTGCGGGAAATCGATGCGATCGAGGCCGCGCACGCGAGCGATCGCGACGATGCGCGCGCGGCCGAGGAAGCGTCGCGCGTCTTGCGACGCGTGGCCCGCCGCATCGATCCGGCCGCGGCCGCGCAGAGTGGCGCCACATGGCGTGCATTCGTGCATCGTTACGCCCCCGATGCCGCGACAAGGCAGGCACTCGATACCTTGATGGACATGCGTTTTCGTGCATTTCCCACCCTGGAAGTGCCGGCGCTGACGACGGCATTGCGGGCCTGGTGTCGCACCGCATTGCGCGCGCCCCGTGCGCGCCGTTTTCGAAAACCTGCCGTCATGCGGAACGCCGCAACGCCATGAGCTTTGCATGGCCATGGATGTTCGCATTGTTGCCGCTGCCGTGGCTGGTGTGGAAGTTCATGCCGTCGGCCGCGCCGGGCGCCGCCCTGCGCCTGCCGCAGCACATCGCGCTTGCACGCTCCCCGGCCGCGAAGGGTTCGCTGCGCTGGCGCGTCATGGTCGCGGCGTTGGCATGGTTGTCACTGGTGTGCGCCGCGGCGCGTCCGCAGCAGCCGGCGCCGCCGCAGGCGCTGGCCCATACCGGCCGCGCGATGATGCTGGCGGTCGATTGTTCCGGCAGCATGGCGATCGAGGACATGCGCTTCGGCAATCTCGCGGTCAGCCGGTTTGCGGCGGTCAAGGCCATCGCGCAGCGGTTCGTCGAGAAGCGCTCCGGCGACGACGTGGGCTTGATCCTGTTCGGCACCCAAGCGTACCTGCTGACGCCGATGACCTTCGATGTCGACGCGGTTGCGACGCAAATGGCGGGCGCGGCCATCGGACTCGCGGGGCGCGAAACTGCGATCGGCGACGCGATCGTGCTGGCTGTGAAACATCTCGACGCCCTGCCGGTGCGGGCGCGGGTGCTGGTGTTGCTCACCGACGGCGTCAACACCGCCGGCAAGGTCGCGCCGCTGGATGCCGCGAAGCTCGCGAAAGCGGCGGGGGTGCGCATCTACACGATCGGTGTCGGTTCCGATGCGCAGACGCTCAACGTGTTCGGCATGCAATTGCCGGCGCCCGACGACGAGCTGGACGTGCAGGCATTGACGCGGATCGCGCGTGAAACCGGCGGACGATTCTTCCGCGCGGCCGATGGCGGGCAGCTTTCCGCCGCGTACCGCGCCATCGACGCGCTGGAACCCCTGGCGCGCGGGGAGTCGCTGCTGCGCCCGGATCACGAATGGTATCCGTGGCCGCTGGCTTTTGCGCTGCTGCTGGGTTGCACGTTGTTGCCGTGGCGCACTTTGGTGTCGCGCAGGACCGTCGCGGCATGAACGCGTTCGACATCTCACTGCACTTTTTGCGGCCATGGTGGTGGCTGGCACTGGCGCCGCTGCCGGCGGTCCTCTGGATGCTGGCACGCAGTGGTGGCCGCGCGGCGCTCGCGCGGTTGGCCGACGCCGCGTTGTTGCCGCATTTGATCCGCGGCGGCGGCACGCGCAAGCGCAGCGCATTGATCCTGGTTGCGCTGGCATGGTCGCTGGCGGTAGCAGCGCTGTCCGGGCCGGCGTGGCAGAAAGTCGAGGTGCCGCTGTACGTGAACGGCGCGGCGCGCGTGATCGCACTGTCGTTGTCCGACCACATGCTTGCGGAGGACTTGAAGCCCGATCGCATGACCCGGGCGCGCTACGCGGTGCGCGATCTGCTGAACGCCGCGGGCGATGCGCGCACGGCACTGGTCGCGTATGCCGGCGCGGCATTCACGGTCGCGCCGCTGACCGACGACAAGCACACCGTCATGAACCTGCTGCGCGTGCTGCAGCCGGATGTGATGCCGGTGCCCGGCAACGATGCGGCCAGCGGCATCAGGCGCAGCGTCGAACTGCTCGGGCAATCACATGCCGACGGTGGTGAGATCGTGTTGATCACCGACACGGCCGATGACGCCGCGGTCGCAGCGGCGCGCACAGCACACGCACAGGGTATCCGCGTGGACGTGCTCGGAATCGGCACCCCGCAAGGCGCGCCAGTACCCCGGCAGGGCGGTGGCTTCGCGAATGGTGCGCATGGGCCCTTGATGGCGCGCCGCGACGACACCGCCTTGCGCGCGGTCGCGAAGGCGGGCGGCGGACACTACGTTGTCTTGCAAGCCGATGGCGGCGGCACGGCGGCGCTGGCTGCGCCCCGGGCGGAAACCGGCCATGCGACCCACGGTGAACGTGCACAATTGTGGCGCGATGGTGGCGTATGGTTGCTGCCCGTGCTGTTGGTGTTCGCCGCGTTCGCATTCCGGCGCGGCTGGCTGATGCTGCTTGCGGTGGTCCTGTTGCCCCTCGGCGCGCCGCCTGCACACGCGGCGACTCTGGAATCGCTGTTCGCCAATCGCGATCAACGTGCGCTGCATGCGCTGCAGAACGGCGACGCGGCGCAGGCACGGGGACTGGCCGCCACGCCCGCGATGAAAGGCGCGGCGGATTATCGCGCCGGCGATTTTGCCGAAGCAGCAAAGGCGTTCGCCCAAGGCGATGATGCGCGTTCGCGTTACAACCTTGGCAATGCGCTCGTCAAAGAGGGCGAGTACGAGAAGGCCATCGCGGCCTACAAGGAAGCCCTGCAGCGCGACCCGGAATTCGCGGACGCCCGCGCGAATCGGGATGCGGTCGAGGACTGGCTGAAGCGGCATGCGAAGCCCAAACCGCAGCAAGGGCAGGGTGGCAAGGGCACGAACGACAACCAACAGAATCTGGAATCGTCTTCCCAGCATTCAGGCTCGACGTCACAGGCTGGCAAGGGTCAGAGCCCCTCGCAATCCGGTGCGCAACAGCAGCCCTCGTCATCCGCGAATTCCGCGCCGTCCAATAACGGTCAGGCGGGTGCTTCGCCCGGTCAGAACGCGCAGCAGCAAGGCGGCGAGCAGGATGCCGCGTCGTCCGGCAACGACGGTGCCTCGGCCAGTGAGGATGCGAGCCAGCGCGAACAGATACGGCACGCTTCGCAAGCCTTGTCACGTGAACTGCAGCGTGCCGAGGGAAACACCAAGGGCACCAGCGGTACCTTCGCGTTGGGTCAGGACGACTCGAATCAGGACGATCGCTTCAATGCCGAGCAACGCGCAATGCTGCACGCAGTGCCCGATGATCCCGGCGCGTTGTTGCGGCGCAAGTTCCGGCTGGAGTGGGAGCAGCGCAACGGCCAACAACAGGAGGACCGCGAGCCATGATGCGCCACGGATGGATCGTATTGCTGCTGTTGCTGGCGCCGCTCGTCTGCGCGGCGACCGGGTCGGCAGGCGCCCCGCATGTGTTTCTCGACCGCACCCACGTCAGTCTCGGCGATACCGTCACGCTCAACATCCAGTCGAGCGGCACCCTTGACACACCGGACTTGTCGCCGCTGCAGAACGATTTCCAGGTGCTGGGCACGTCGCGCTCCAGCAGCGTGCAGATCACGAATGGCAAGGCCGAAGCGACTTCGCAACTCGGCATTGCATTGAAGCCGTTGCACGCGGGCACGCTCACGATTCCAGCGCTCGACGTGGGCGGCGCCAAAACGCAGCCGTTGACGCTGCAGGTCGGCGCTGCGCCCGCGGGCGGCGTGGGCAATGTCGGCGACCCGGTGTTCATGGAAGCCAGCGTGCTGTCGAGTTCGCCGTGGGTGGGGCAGCAAACCGACTACACCGTGCGGTTGTTCTACCTGCCCGGCGTCGATGGTGCGCTGGGTGATCCGAGTGCCGACGGTGCGCGTCTGGTGAAGCTCGATCGCGATCATCGTTACATGGCCAACCGCAACGGTTTTGCGTACAAGGTGATCGAGCGCAGTTGGGCCCTGATCCCGCAGCGCAGCGGCGCGATCACGGTGCAGGGGCCGGAATTCCAGGGTCAACGGCTCGCGGTCGGCAACCCCGGCACGTGGTTCAACAATCCGAACGCGCTGCTCAACAATCCCAATGCGATCCTCAACGGGCAGATGCCGGGCATCGGTGCGCCGGTGCAGGCGATGGCGCCCAGTGTGCACATGACCGCGCGTGCCGCGCCCGCCGGCGCTGGCAAACCGTGGCTGCCGGCGCGTGCGCTGCAATTGAAACTGTCGGGGCTGCCGCCCAACGGCGACGTGGATGCGGGCGTGCCGCTGACGCTCACGTTGAGCATCAGCGCCAGCGGACAACCTGCCGACGCACTGCCGGAACCGGAACTGCCGCCGATCGCCGGCGCGCAAACCTATCCCGACCAGACGCAGGATTCGACCGACGACAGCGGCCAATGGCTGCAGGGCAAGCGCACGCGCAGCTTCGCGATCGTGCCGCAGCGGGATGGCAGCCTCACGATTCCCGCGATCACGTTGAACTGGTGGAACGTCGGAACCGGGCGCGCCGAGCAGGCGAGTGTGCCGGCGCACACCTTGCGCGTCTCGGGCGCGGTGGCGAACGCGACGAGTGTCTCCGCGCCACCGGGCGCCGGCGTCGTGACAAGTAGCAACATCGCGGCGCCCGCGGTGACGGAAGCAGCGTCGGCGAGGGGTGTGCCGGACTTCTGGCGCGTCGCTGCGTTGGCAAGCCTCGCATTGTGGCTGCTCGCGGTCGTTGCTTTTGTGACGTGGCTCTGGCGGCAACGCCGCCGCGCGTGGCGCCCCCAACCCACGCCGGATGGCGAATCCTTGTCATCGGCCGAACCGATTGCGAGGCCCGCGTCTGACGCGGTTACCGCAACGCCCGCGACGCGACCGGATGCGCGCGCGTTGCAAAGAAAGGCGCTCGACGCGGCGCGTGCAAGCGACGCGGTGGCCTGTGAACGTGCGTTGCTGGAATGGGCGCGCGCCTCGCGCCCGGCCATCACGCATCTGAGCCAGGTGCGCGACGCGTTGTCCGATCGCGCCCAACGCGACGCGCTGGACGCGCTGCAACGTGTGCGGTGGCAGGGTGGCGATCCGTCACTTGCATGTGCCGCGGTGGCGGATGCGTTCGCGCGGGGTTTCGCCTGGCGCAGCGATGACAAGGCCGCGCGTGGCCGGGATGCGGACCTGCCACCGTTGTATCCGTCGCGCTGATGGGACACATGTTGGGCTGACCCCGGATCAAGTCCGGGGTCAGCCCAACCGACTCGTCACGTCGACATGCAAGCGTTCGGCCGCCCGTTGCCATGCCTCGGCCATGCCGCGGTCGAACGCGCACAGCGCGATGCGGTGCGGTGTCCGCGTGTGGTGCCGCGCTTGCGCCAGCACCGTCAACGCGATCGCGGCGGCGGCGTCGCGCGGATAGCCGTATACACCGCAACTGATCGCGGGAAACGCGATGCTGTCGATGCCATGTTCGCGCGCCAGTGCGAGCGTGTTGCGGTGGCAGGCGGACAACAGGTCGGGTTCGCCGCGGTCGCCGCCGCGCCATACCGGCCCGGCGGTGTGGATCACGTGCTGCGCCGGCAGCTCGAATCCGGGGGTGATGCGCGCTTCGCCGGTTGGACAGCGCACGCCGGCACGCACTTCCGGAATCGCGCGGCAGGCTTCGAAAAGACGCGGCCCCGCGGCGCGGTGGATTGCGCCGTCGACCCCGCCACCACCCTGCAACGATTCATTCGCCGCGTTGACGATCGCGTCGACGTGCAGCATGGTGATGTCGGCTTGGATAATTTCGATCATGCCACTCCGGGCGCCGCGTAGCGCAAAACCCGAATCCGATGACTTTTGCGCCGTGACAGAAGACGCTGGACTCCGGATCGCCGCTTCGCGGCGTCCGGAATGATGGAGGTGCTATTTCATCGCGACTACAGTCAGTGCTGTTGCTGCTTCAGCAGATCGCGGATTTCAGTCAGCAACACCACGTCCGCGGGCGGCGCTGGCGGCGCATCGGTCTTCTTGGGCATCACGTGCTCCAGCGCCTTGATCACGATGAAGATCGCCAGCGCAATGATGAGGAATGTGATGACGGCGTTGACGAAGGCGCCGTAGGTGATCGCCACTTCCTTGGTGGTGCCGGACGCAGATTGGATGATCACCTTCATCTTGGAGAAATCGATGCCACCGGTGATCACGCCCAACGGCGGCATGATGATGTCGCTGACCAGCGACGAGACCACCTTGCCGAACGCGCCGCCAATCACCACCGCGACGGCCAAGTCGACCACGTTGCCGCGCATGATGAAAGCCTTGAAGTCTTTCGCGAAGCTCATAGCGTTCTCCTTCGTGGAAGTGATCAGATCTCCCCTGCCGCGTTGCGGCGCGCCCATTTAGACACTCTCCCGGGCCCCGCGCAACCTGCCCGCCGTTCAGGCGATGCGGCCCTCCAGTCGTGCCACGCCTGCCAACTCCGCCACGAAATGATCGCCGCGCACGAGCGGGCCCACGCCGGCCGGCGTGCCGGTAAAGATCAGATCCCCGGGTTTCAGTTCGAACAGTTTCGAAAGCTCGGCGATGATTTCCGCGACCGGAAAGATCATGTCCGCGATGTCGGTGTCCTGCCGCGTGTCGCCGTTGACGGCCAGCGACAGGCGCGTGTGTGCGGGATGCCCGATGTCGCTTGCGGCGCGCAACGCCGACACCGGTGCGGAGGCATCGAAGCCTTTGGCGACGTCCCACGGCAAGCCCTTCGCCTTCATCGCGGCCTGCAGGTCGCGGCGGGTCAGATCGAGTCCGACGCCGTAGCCGAACACGCATTCGAGTGCGTGGGCGGCGTCGATATCGCGTCCGCCGCGGGCCAGTGCCACCACCATTTCCACTTCGTGGTGCAGTTCGCGCGTCACCGATGGATAGGGCACGTCGCCGCCGCCCGCCACGATTGCGTCGGCAGGCTTCATGAAGAACACCGGATTGGCGCGACTCACCGTTTGCGCGCCCATCTCCTTCGCATGGTCGGCATAGTTGCGGCCGATGCAGTAAATGCGGTGCACGGGAAATCGCGCGTCGCTGCCGTACACGGACAGTGACGGAACGGGCGGAGCATCGAACAGGAAGGGCATCGGTTTCATCTCGCGGCGGGATGCGGAATTGTAGGCCGGACCCGACGTGATGCGGTGCAGCGCATTGTGCCAGACGGATGACACCTGTCAGCCACAATGCTTGATTGCGGCGAGTGGTCCGGCCGCGAATCGCCTGCCAAGCTGTGGCAGACTTGCGCGACCGCTGACGCGTACGGGGACCCAAGGGTGAGCGACCAACGATCCGGCGA
>JAICIW010000006.1 GCA_025928735.1 Rhodanobacteraceae bacterium
CTCGTCCAGCACGCCACCGCCATCCGGCAAGCCCTGACACGTTTTGACCGCGCGGCATTCCGTGAGGTCCGAAGGAGAACGACATGCTGAAACCATCCATCCGCTTGCTGATGGCGATGTTGCTGGCACTCGCGTTGGCGGTGCCTGCGCTCGCCGCGGCCGAGCAGACGCCGCAACAGATCGTGCAGTCGATCGCCGACCAGCTCGGCAACGCCATCCAGGGGCGCCAGGCCGAACTGCACCAGCACCCCGACGAGGTCATCAAGATCATCGATGACACCGTGCTGCCGCACTTCGACATGGACTATGCGTCGTTGCTGGTGCTGGGTCGCCACGCGCGCGACGCCACGCCGGCGCAACGCGTCGCGTTTGCGCGCGCGTTCTACAAGGCATTGACGCGTCGCTACGCCGAGGGCCTGGTCGCCTATACCCGCGGTTCGGTGAAGGTGCTGCCGGCGCAAGGCGCGCTGGACCAGCGTCGCACCATCGTGCGCACGCAGGTGCTGCTGACCAGCGGCAAGAACCTCTCGGTGGACTACGCGTTTCGCAAGACTTCTTCCGGTGAATGGAAGGCCTACGACGTGATCATCGAAGGCATTTCCTACATCACCAACTATCGCAATCAGGTCGATGCCGAAATCAAGAAGGAAGGCATCGATGGCCTGATCAAGCGCCTGCAGACCGAAGGCGCTGGTGCGATCGACCAGATGAAGCAGCAGGACGGCGAGCACTGACGCGATGCCGCGCGCGGCGACCCGCATCGACACCGTGAGTCTCGGCGAACCCGATCGCGACACGCTGGCGTTGTCGGGTGCCTTGACGTTCGCCACCGCGGCGCGCGCATTCGGCGAGGGCGGCCGCGCATTGGCATCCGGGTCGCAGACGCGGCTCGATCTTGCCGGCGTCACCCGCGCCGACAGCGCGGGACTGGCATGCGTGCTTGCGCTTGCGGCGAACGCAAGCCGCGCCGGCAGGCGCCTGATGGTCGTGCATTGGCCGGAAGGGCTGCGCGCGTTGGCCGCCGTGTGCGGCGTCGAAGCGCTGCTGGATCGATCGCTGGATCAACCGGCAGCCGTCTGATCGCTTCAGTCGCTGGAACTTGCTGACGGAGGATCGATGCTGCTTGCCGGGGGCGGCATCGCAGCACTCGACGGCGCGGCAGGCATCGGCGTCGTCGCGCTGCTCGCGGAAGCAGGCGGAGGCGCGGAGCCGGCCGGCGCAGGCGCGGCATTATTGTCGTTGATGCCGTGCGTCTTCTCGTACTGCTGTTGTTGCTGCAGCAATTGGTCGATGTCGGCGTCCTGATTCTCGTCGGGGCTGGTGCCCTGCAGCTCCTCGATCGCCGACAGCGGCGGATTGCCGTAGTAGATTTGGTACAGGCGATGCTGCCGGTACGCATCGCGCACGAACGCGTACGGATCGTACGAGGAATCGATCATCGGATCGATCGGCAGCGCGCTGGCGCGCAGCGTCACGAGATAGGCGGTCGAAGGCAGGTATTGTGCGTGCCATTTCAGGTCGTGTTCGCGCGCAAACCAACCCATCGGATCGAAATAGCTGTCCACCGGCAAGCGCCACACGTCGCGCAGCGTGGTCGGGCCGACGAGCGGCAAGACCATGTACGGGCCTTCCGGCACGCCCCAGTGCGCCAGCGTCACCCCGAAATCGGTGGGGTGCGCGGGCAGCTGCATGTCGCTGGCCGGATCGAAGAAGCCGAGAAAGCCGACGCTGGTGTTGATGAGGAATCGGCCGGTGGATTGCAACGCCGGCCCGGGACGGCCCTGCAGCACTTCATTGATGACGGTTACCGGCGTGCGCAGATTCGAGAAGAAATTGCTGATCAGCACGCGCCCCTTCGGGCCGGTGACCTTCACATAGGCCTTGGCCGCCGGGCGGATCGCCACCTTGTCCGCAAACCGGTTGAACGCGAACATGTCGCGATTGAAGTGCTGCAGCGGATCGTCATGGCGCGGCGGCGCGACCGCGCAGGCGGCCAGCACGCCGGTCAGCGCTGCAACGACAATCGAATGCGCGATGCGAAAGCGGTGGGTACGTGACATGCGTCGTTGAATGCGGTCGAAGGGGGCGTGTTGCAAGCGCGCAATTCTAAACGCATCGGTCCAAAAAATAACCCATGCAGGAACGACAGGGCAGTCGGCGTTCAGGCGCGACGCGGTGCGGTGCATCGGGCGGTGTGCGGGGCGGGATCGACAAATGCCGCGCTGCTGCTACAATCTGGAAGTTTGCGATACAACTGGAAGCTCACATGGCACGCATCACCGTGGAAGACTGTCTGAAGGTGGTCGACAACCGTTTCGAACTGGTCCTGATGGCCACCCGTCGCGCACGCCAGCTCGAAAACGGTGTCGAGGCCACCATCGATCCCGAAAACGACAAGCCCACCGTGCTGGCGCTGCGTGAAATCGCCGACCGCACCGTCGACATGCCGACCATCGACGAAATCGATCGGGTCGAGCGCGAACGCCGCGACCGCGAAGCGATGGAGTGGGCCGCGGCGGAAGTCGACGAAGACATGTCGAAGGGCCTCGACGAGGCCTGACGGGCGGCGAATTGGCGCGGCGGCTGCCGCGCTCCTGCTCGTATCCCGACGCCGAAAGTGCACCCGGTTGGCGGGTCGCGGGTTGCATCCGTGAGCAGCCCGACGGGATCGCTCCGAAGGTTTCGACGTCCCTGTCTCGGTAGCAACGTCCCGCGTCGACTTTCCGACTGCGCTTCTCGCGCCGAGCGGACCGGCCTGATCTCGCACATTCTTGGGTTTGGGCATGTGCGCCGCGCGCGCCGCTGTGCGCCGCGGCGTCACGCCACGACGCGTGATCGCATCCTGTCGGCCGTCGAAGCAAGGCGGCTCGGTTTGCGCCGTCCCCGCACGAGGGATTCGTCCGCAAGGCATGCGTGATCGTTGGTGCCAGCGGGCGCAACCGTCTTTGTGCTAGCTTGCAGGCATGCGCAAGCGCAACACGAAATCGCAAGCGGTGGCGACGAAACGGCCGGCGAACAAGGCTGCCGGCACGAACGGTATCGATGCGCTCGCAACGCTACTTCAGGCGTATCTTCCGCCGGAACAGATCGAGCGTGTGCGTGGTGCCTACGCGGTCGGCGCGCGCGCGCACGCCAGCCAGAAGCGCAAAAGCGGCGAGCCCTACATCACCCATCCGCTCGCGGTGGCGATGATTCTGGCCGGGCTGCGCCTCGACGCCGAAACCATCCTCGCGGCAATCCTGCACGACACGCTGGAGGACACCGGCCTCACGCGCGTGCAACTGGAAACAGGCTTCGGCCCGATCGTCACCGAACTGGTGGACGGCGTCACCAAGCTGGAGCGGGTCGATTTCGCCAGCCGCGTCGAGGCCGATGCGGAGAGCTTCCGCAAGATGCTGCTGGCGATGGCGCGCGATCTGCGCGTGATCCTGATCAAGCTGGCCGATCGCCTGCACAACATGCGCACGCTATCGGCGATGGCGCCGGATGCGCGCCGCCGGATCGCGCGCGAGACGCTGGAAATCTACGCGCCGATCGCGGCACGACTTGGCATGAATGCGATCAAGTCGGAGCTGCAGGACCTCGGTTTCCGCAGCCTGTACCCCGACCGTTACAAGATCATCGCTTCACGCATCAAGCGCACGCTGGGAAACCGCCGCGAATCGATGGAACGGATCGAACAGGCACTCGCCCAACGTCTGGCGTCCGACGGCATTCCGGTGCGCATAGTCAGCCGCATCAAGGCGCCGTACAGCATATGGTCGAAGATGAAGAGCGAGCACAAGACTTTCGATCAGGTCATGGATGTCTACGGTTTCCGGCTGGTGACCGACACGGTCGCGCATACCTATCAGGCGCTGGGCTCGGCGCATTCGCTGTTCAAACCTGTGGAAGGCCGCTTCAAGGACTTCATCGCGATCCCCAAGGCCAATGGCTACCAGTCCCTGCACACGGTGTTGTTCGGGCCATTCGGTGCGCCCATCGAAATCCAGATTCGCACCGAGGACATGAACACGGTCGCCGAGCGCGGTGTGGCTGCACACTGGACCTACAAGACCGAGGCCTCGCCTGCCAACAGCGCGCAGTCGCGGGCGCGCGCGTGGGTGTCCAGCCTCGCCGACACCCAGGCCGCGACGCCGTCTTCGCTGGAGTTCATCGAGAACGTCAAGGTCGATCTGTTTCCGGACGAGGTGTACCTGTTCACGCCCGCGGGCGACATCCAGGCGCTGCCGAAAAACGCGACCGCGCTGGATCTCGCCTTCGCAGTGCATACCGACGTCGGCATGCACGCGGTGGCGGCGCGCATCGACGGCAAGCTCGCCTCGCTGCGTTCGCAGCCGGCATCGGGACAGACGGTAGAAGTGATCACCGCGCCGTCGGCCGCGCCCAATCCGCAATGGCTGGATTTCGCCGTGACCGGCAAGGCGCGCGCGGCGATCCGGCAGTACCTCAAGCGCCTGCAGCACGAAGATGCGATCGACTTCGGCCACCGCATGCTGGAAAGCGCTCTGGATGCCAAGGGCTCCAGTCTCGACGCGGTGCCGCCGGAAGTGCTGGACCAGTTTCTGGCCGAACACAACCTGCGCCGGCTGGAAGACCTGCTTTCAGACATCGCGCTGGGCAACCGCATGCCCGACCAGGTCGCGGCGAAGCTCAATGAAATGGGCGGTTCGGTGATCGGCGCGACGCTGCATCGTTCCGAGAAAATCCGCATCAGCGGCGCCGAGCGCGGCATCCTCAGCTTCGGCAACTGCTGCCATCCCGTGCCGGGCGACGACATCGTGGGTTACCTGTCGCCGGGCAAGGGCATCGTGGTGCATCGGGTGGAATGCCCCAACGTGGTGGAGCTTTCCAAACTGCCCGAGCGGCGCGTCGAGATCGGCTGGGACAAGGAAGTGCAGGGCGACTACCGCGCCGAATTGCGCGTGGAGGTCGTCAATCGCCCGGGCGTGCTGGCCACCGTATCGGCCGCGATCGCGGAAGCCGATTCCAACATCGACGATGTCCGCTACATCGAGCGCGGCGTGCAGGCGGCGACACTGATCTTCACGATCGAGGTGAAGCACCGCAAGCACCTCGCCGACGTGATGCGCCGCGTGCGCAACACCAAGGTGGTGAACGGGGTTTACAGGTATCCGTTGTGATTCGGCCCAACGGAACGTCGCTCGTTTCACTCGCTGTGAAGTCGCGCCTCGGCGCTGCCAAGAGTCAACATGTGTCGTGGAACTACTCTCACGCATGACCCTCGACCATTTGCAGGGCGCGAGGCGCCCGACTTTACTCTTCCGCTTTTCGTGTCCCCGCCTCACCGAAGTTACACTCGACATTTCAAAAGGAACGTCCATGCCTCGCCAACCGATCCATTCCGATTCCGCGCCGAAGGCCATTGGGCCTTATTCGCAGGCCGTGCGCGCCGGCAACACGTTGTATTTGTCCGGGCAAACCCCGCTTGATCCCGTAACCGGCGAGATGGTCGCGGGCGGCATCGAGGAGCAAGCCACGCGCGTCTTCGAGAACCTGAAGGCCGTGCTGACGGCGGCCGGTGTGACATTCGACGACGTGGTGCGTGTGGCGATCTACATGACCGATCTCGGCAATTTCGGCTCGGTGAACGAAGTGATGAAGCGCTATTTCCGCGAACCGTATCCGGCGCGCTCGACCATCGGTGTGGCGGCGTTGCCGCGAGGCGCGGCCGTGGAGATCGACCTGATCGCGGTGACCGGTGGCTGACTTCGCCCGTCACGCTTGCGCCGTCGGCTAATCTTGCGCGGTGACCGCGCTTCGCACCACCCAATCTGCAACGCCAAACGATTCCGGCCTCGCGCCGGTCGCGTCGTTGCCCGGCGTGGGCCCCGCGTTGGCCGAGACGCTCCGCAAGCTCGGTATCGAGCGGCTGCAGGACCTGTGGTTCCACCTGCCGCTGCGTTACGAGGATCGCACCCGCATCACGCCGATTCGCGCTCTTGTGGCCGGCGAATCCGCGCAAGTGGAAGGTGTGGTGGAAGCGGTCGAGACTGGGTTTCGCTATCGCCCGCAATTGCGCGTGGCGATCACAGACGCCTCGCAGGAAACGCTGCTATTGCGCTTTTTCCATTTTCGTCACCAGCAGGCACAGCAATTCGCGCCGGGTTTGCGACTGCGCTGTTTCGGTGCGATCCGTCACGGCCAGCACGGATTGGAGATGGTGCACCCGCAGTATCGGGTGCTGCATGGCGACACGGCCGTGGAAGAAACGCTGACGCCGGTCTATCCGGTCACGGAAGCCTTGGGTCAGCAGCGTCTGCGGAGCGTCATCGACAAGGCGCTGGCACGCCTTCCCGGTGAAGCCGAACTGGAGTTGATTCCGCCGAATCTGTTGCGACCGCTGGGTTTGATGCCGCTGCGGGAGGCCTTGCTGGGTGTGCATCGGCCGGCCCCGGACGCCAACATGCAGGCATTGCTCGCGGGAAGCCATCCCGCGCAACAGCGGTTGGCATTCGAGGAATTGCTGGCGCATCACCTGAGCCTCAAGCGCTTGCGCGCGCAGGTGCGCAAGCATCGTGCACCCGCGTTGCCGCCCGATCCGGGTTTGCGGCAGCGTTTCCTCGATGCGCTGCCTTTCACGTTGACGGGTGCACAACAGCGCGTGGGCGATGAAATTACACGCGATCTCGACAAGCGCGTACCGATGCTGCGCCTGGTGCAAGGCGACGTCGGCTCCGGCAAGACCGTCGTCGCGGCGCTGGCTGCGCTGCACGCGATCGCCAACGAAAGGCAGACCGCGTTGATGGCGCCAACCGAACTCCTGGCCGAGCAGCACTTGCGCAGTTTCCGCGCGTGGTTCGAACCGCTTGGCATCGAGGTCGTATGGCTCGCCGGCAAAGTGACCGGCCGTGCGCGCGACAAGGTGTTGGCGCAATTGGCGGAGGGCGCGCCGATCGCGGTCGGCACCCACGCGCTGATGCAGGAAGGCGTGGCGTTCGCGCGGCTGGGGCTCGCGATCGTGGACGAGCAACACCGCTTCGGCGTGCAGCAGCGCATGGCCCTGCGCGACAAAGGCATGACCGGTGGCGAGGCGCCGCACCAACTGGTACTGACCGCGACGCCCATCCCGCGCACGTTGGCGATGAGTGCCTATGCCGATCTCGATGTTTCCACGCTGGACGAATTGCCACCCGGCCGCACGCCCGTGCGAACCGTCGCGGTCGCCAACACCCGTCGCGGCGAAGTGATCGAGCGCATCCGCGCCGCCTGCGCGGAAGGGCGGCAGGCGTACTGGGTCTGCACCCTGATCGAGGAAGAGCTTCGCGAAGAGTCCGCACAGGGACGTGCGGGCTTTGGCGGAGGGACCCGCGAGAGAATGTTGCAGGCGCAGGCCGCCGAGGTCGCGCATGCGCAACTGTGCGCGGCGCTGCCCGATCTTGCTGTGGGTTTGGTGCACGGCCGCATGAAGCCGAAGGAAAAGCAGGCGGCGATGGATGCATTCAAGGACGGACGCGTCGCGCTGCTGGTCGCCACCACCGTGATCGAGGTGGGCGTGGACGTGCCCAACGCCAGCCTGATGGTGATCGAGAACGCGGAACGCCTGGGGCTAGCCCAACTGCACCAGTTGCGCGGCCGGGTCGGCCGGGGCAGCGTGGCTTCCAGCTGCGTGCTGCTCTACCAGGCCCCGCTCTCCGGCTTGGCGAAACAGCGCCTCGAAACCCTGCGCGAAACCAACGACGGCTTCGTGATCGCGGAAAAGGATTTGCGCCTGCGCGGTCCGGGCGAATTGCTGGGCACCCGACAAACCGGCGAGATGGGCTTCCGGGTGGCCGACATCGTGCGCGACGCCAGCCTGATGCCGGCCGTGCAGCGGGTCGGGACGGCGCTGCTGCGCAGCCATCCGGCATTGGCGAAGCGGTTGACCGCGCGCTGGATCGGGGCGGCGGCGCGGTTTGCGGAGGCGTGAAGCGGGCTTGCCCGGAAAGCTCCGGCCGGGTTACAATTCCGCCCTTGCCCGAAGCCTTTGAGTCCAGGCGGACCCACCATGAAAGCCGATATCCATCCGAACTACCAGCCGGTGGTTTTCCAGGACGCCGCGTCCGACTTCGCGTTCCTGACGCGTTCGACGATGACGAGCGACGAGACGATCAAGTGGGAGGACGGCAACGAATATCCCGTGATCAAGGTCGACATCTCCTCGGCCTCGCATCCGTTCTACACCGGCAAGCAGAAGGTGCTGGACGCCGGCGGTCGCATCGACAAATTCAAGCGGCGTTACGCGGCTGGCAAGAAATGACGGCAGGATGCCGTCACCCCGGGCAGCACATGGATGTGCGTTGATCCGGGGTCCAGATTCCGCATCGTTCGAGATTTCCCGACGCCTTCCGCCAATGCGGAAGGCGTTTTTCATTTCCGGACGTGGCGGTTCGACCTGCGTACGCGGGCGTATCGTGCGATAATTGCGCGATTGCTTGGCGCGATGAGGTCGATATCGCGACGTACCGAAGGAGTTTTCAGTGTCCGACAAAAACGCCACCTTGACTGTCGCCGATCGTTCCGTGTCCCTGCCGCTGGTGGAGGGCAGTCAGGGACCGAGCTGCATCGACATCTCGCCGCTTTATCGCGAAACCGGACACTTCACGTTCGATCCCGGCTTCGCCGCTACCGCCGCCTGCAAGAGCGCCATCACCTTCATCGACGGTGACAAGGGCGTGCTGCTGTATCGCGGCTACCCGATCGAACAACTCGCCGAGAAGTCGCGCTTCCTCGAAGTGGCGTATCTGCTGCTGGAAGGTGAATTGCCGAGCTCCGCCGAAATGGCGAAGTTCGAGGATACGGTGACGCATCACACGATGATGCACGAGTCGGTGAAGAACTTCCTGCATGGCTTCCATTACGACGCGCATCCGATGGCGATGCTGTGCGCGGCGATCGCGTCGCTGTCGGCGTTCTACCACGACACCGTCGACAACGAGGACCCGGCGCAGCGCAAGCTTGCGGCGATCCGCCTGATCGCGAAGATGCCGACCATCGCGGCGGCGGCGTACCGCTATTCGATTGGCTGGCCGGTCCGCTATCCGCGCAACAACCTGGAATACGTCACGCGCTTCCTGCACATGATGTTCGAGGTGCCGAGCGAGCCGTTGGAGTTGAATCCGGTGGTGGCCAAGGCGCTCGACCTGCTGTTCATCCTGCACGCCGATCACGAACAGAACGCGTCCACCTCGACGGTGCGTCTGGTCGGCTCCACCGGTGCCAATCCGTACGCGTCGATTGCAGCAGGCATCGCCGCGCTGTGGGGGCCGGCGCATGGCGGCGCCAATGAGGCGGTGCTGAAGATGCTGGCTGAAATCGGCGACGCGAAGAATGTCGAGAAAGCGGTCGCGCGCGCCAAGGACAAGGATTCCGGGTTCCGCCTGATGGGCTTCGGCCATCGTGTGTACAAGAACTTCGATCCGCGCGCCAGGATCATCCGCGAGATGACCCACAAGGTGCTGGACGAACTGGGCGTGGACGATCCGTTGCTGGACGTGGCCTTGAAGCTGGAAGAGGCTGCGCTCAAGGACGATTATTTCGTCGAACGCAAGCTGTACCCGAATGTCGATTTCTACTCGGGCATCATTTACAAGGCGCTGCGCATCCCCACCGAAATGTTCACCGTGATGTTCGCGATTGCGCGGACCGCGGGCTGGATCGCGCACTGGATCGAACAGCACGAAATGCCGGGCGGCCGCATCGGCCGGCCGCGCCAGGTGTACGTCGGTGCCACGCCGCGGGATTACGTCGCGCTGGACAAGCGGTGAAAAACGGAAATCGGGAATGGTGATGGGCGGGCACGGAGCCGCTTTCGTGGAAAGTCAGGCCAAGGAAGGCCGTTCTGGTGTTTGGTTATGCACAGTCGCTTGGGCCAATAGGCACTCACAACGATGCAGCGATCAGGGAGGATCGCACGCATCCCGCCTACGCATGTTTCAATCATGGCGGATACGCCGCTGCGCGGCCGCTCCCGCCCTACATCGTCTCGGTCAGCAAGGTTTCCACTTGTGCCAGTGACGCGCGCTGCTGCGGGCGTTCGCTGACGGGATCGAGCGGCGCTTGCCGCAGCGCATCGCGCGGGAACACGGTGACGTCCATCGGGACGTCATCGGCGGTGAACAGCAGCACCGGAAATTCGCCGCTGCGCGTCCGGTCAAGCCGGAACACGCGCGCGCGTGTTTCGAACGCGATGCCGTGATCGTGCAGGAAGCCGGCGACACTCTCCGGCGAGTCGTCGAAGACGTGCAGACTCACCGGCGAATGGGTGTCGGCGGTGCCTTCCAGTACCGCGCCGACCAGCCGCGGTTCGAAACGATCGAGAAAATGCATGGCGTCCCGTGCGGCTTCGCGACGGGTCCGAAGCGCGTGCGGTTGTTCGTCGGCGCGGAACAGCCGCTGATGCTCGCGCAATGCTTCCTCGATTTCCCGATTGCGCGGCAGAAAGCCTTCGTCGCTGACGCCGATGTGCTGGGCGGCCTTGCGCTTGGCCATCCGGAAATCGCGGATGCCGTGTTCGCTGATCAGGCGTGCGGCTTCGAGGGCGATGCGGCGACGCAACTGATGGCTGCGGCCCTCGGCATGGATACGGTGGTACCCGGCGGTCTTGTGCATGGAAAACACCCTGTAGCCGCGTTGGGTCCAGTGTCGCAAAAAGCGGCTACAAAAAGCAAAGGGGGTGCGGCGCTCAAAAACGGGAGCAAGAAGACTGCGAGCGAAGCGGCCTCTGGTGAGAAGTCAGGCCATGGATGGCCGTTCTAGTGCTTCAGGGCCTGGATGGCTGGATCGTTCTCGATTGGCCGCAACGATGCAGCAATCATGGATGATCGCAAAAATACAGGATCGCTAAAAAATATCGTATGCCGGCGCCTGGTTCTGCTGGTTCTTGGCTTCGGCGCGCAGGCGATCGAGATCCTCGATCTTGAACATCTCGCTCATGGTGTTGCTGTCGCCCGGGGGCGCGGGCAGTCCGGTGGTCCGATCGATCGTGGCGGTGACGATGCCGGGCGGCAACGGCAGTTGCGCTTCCGGCGTGCCCTGCAGCGCCGGTGCCATGAACGCCATCCAGATCGGCAGTGCGGTGCGCGCGCCGAACTCGCCGTGTCCGAGCGAACGGTAATCGTCGAAGCCGACCCAGACGGTGGTCACGAGGTCGGCGTTGAAGCCGCAGAACCAGCCATCGTGGTGATCGTTGGTGGAACCGGTCTTGCCGGCGAGGTCGTCGCGGCCAAGTTGTTTCGCCGCTGCGGCCCCGGTGCCGCCACCGTAGATCACGCTCTGCAACAGCGAGGTCATCAGGTAATCATTGCGCGGGTCGATCACGCGTGGGGCGAGCAATGGCTTGTTCGATTCGCCCTGGCTCAATGCATTGGCGGTGTCGGCCATCGCACCCGGATCACCCGCCGCCGCCGCGGGCTGCGCAGGCGCTGCCGTGGTCTTGCCTTCATCCAGCAGGCGTGCTTCGCAAGTGCGGCAGGCCTGCAGTGGATCGGCTTTGTAGACGGCCTTGCCATCGCGATTGTCGATTTCGGCGATGTAGTAGGGGTTGATGAGGAAACCGCCGTTGGCGAACACAGCGTAGGCGCGTGCCATCGCCATCGGCGACACGGACGCAGTGCCGAGTGCCATCGACAGGTTGGCCGGAATCGCGTCCAGCGGAAAACCAAAGCGCGTCGAGTACTCGCGCACGTAGCGCACGCCGACTGCATCGAGCAAACGGATCGCCACCAGGTTCACCGATTGCGCCAGTGCTTCGCGCAGGCGCATCGGCCCGCGGAACTTGTTGTCATCGTTCTGCGGTGTCCATAGTCCGCCCGGCTTGGATGGATCGGGCAGGGCGATCGGCGCATCGTTGATGATCGAGGCTGGCGTGTAGCCGCGACTGAAAGCCGCCGAATAGATGAAGGGCTTGAAACTGGAGCCTGGTTGCCGTTGCGTCTGCACCGCGCGGTTGAACTTGCTCAACTGGAAATTGAAGCCGCCGACCAGTGCCTTGACCGCGCCATCGTCGGGCGACAGCACCACCATCGCGGACTGCGCCGCGGGAATCTGCTGGAGTTCCCAATGTTTCTTGTCGGTGACGGCGGCCTTTTCATCCTTCGCGGGTTTGGCGGGCGCCGTGGTTGACGCTTCCGCGTCCGCCACTTCGCGCACGCGGATGATGTCGCCCGGCTGGAGGATCGAGGCTGCGCCCTTGCCGCCGGTCTTGGCCTTGCGCGCGAAGCCCATCGCCCACTTCATGTCGGCGACGGACAGTGTGATGGTTTCGCCGCCTTGCACATAAGCCTTGGCGTCGTCGTCACCCACCTCGGTGACGATGGCGGGATACAGACCGCTGACGTCGTTGTAGCCCGATAACGCCTTTTGCAGCGCCGCGGGCGTGGCCGGTTGCGGTAGCGCGACGTGCGCTTCCGGTCCGCGATAGCCGTGGCGGTGGTCGTATTCCTCGAGCTTGCTGCGCAGCGCGTGGTTCGCCAGCGCCTGCATGCGGCTGTCGAGGGTGGTGCGGATCACGTAACCGTCGGTTTGCGCCTGGTTGCCGAGCTTCTGCAAGGCCTGCTGGCGCACCATTTCGGCAAGATAGGGAGCATCCACCTCGACGGGCGGCTCGTGGGGCGCGGCCTCGTCGGGTGCCGCGATCGCTTGATCGTATTCGGCCTTGTTGATGAAACGGTGCGTCAGCATCTGGCCCAGCACCCAGTTGCGGCGCGCAATCAAGCGTGGCTCGTGATCGATCGGATTGACCACGGACGGCGACTGGAACGACGACGCGATCGCCGCGCATTGCGCCAGTGTCAACTGCTCGATGGTCTTGCCGTAGTAATACTGCGCGGCCGCGGCCACGCCATAGGAGCGGTGACCGAGGAACATCTTGTTGAGATAGAGCTGCAGGATCTGGTCCTTGGGCAGTTCGTTCTCGATCCGGAATGCAGTGAGCATTTCGGTCAGCTTGCGGGTGTAGGTTTTCTGTGGGCTCAGGAAGAAGTTGCGTGCCACCTGCTGGGTGATGGTCGAGCCACCCTGCACCTTCTCGCCGTGATGCAGCACCACTTCGAACGCGGCGCGCAGCGTCGAGGTCACGTCGATGCCTGAGTGGTGGTAGAAGTCGGCGTCTTCGGCGGCCAGCACCGCGTTTTTGAGGTACGCCGGCACGTTTTCGATCTGGACCGGCATGCGCCGGGTCTCGCCGAACTCGGCGATCAGCTTGCCGTCTGCGGAGAGCACGCGCAGCGGCACCTGCATCTGCACGTCCTTCAGCGATGCCACGGACGGCACGCGTGGTTCGATCAACCAGTAGGTGACGCCCCCGGCGATGAGGCCCAGTACCACCAGGCATGCCAAGCCAATCAGGGCAATCAGCGCCAGTCGTTTGAAGATTCTCATGCAGATTCCGGATCAGGCGCGATGCGCGGCGCGCACGACGCCGCGGCTAACGAAGCGGTTGGAAAGTATAGATGCTCGTCCAGGATGCGGGTTCCGTGATGGTCGACAAAGTTCGTTTTTGCAGGTGGCGTATCCTCCGCCGCGCGGGCACGGCTTTTGCTTGCACGTGCTCGCATCGCCTCGAGGTATCGGAGAGGCGAAGAAGGGCCGGCTTTGCGCAAGGGGACGCAGGCCGGACGGGCAACAAGTCAGCTCGCAAATTTGTGACGCACGTCCGCCGCAAACATGCAAGCAACGAGGATGATTTCAGACCGAAAGCACAGAAACATCATAAGCTTGTACGCACTTTGCAAGGTTATTGATATTTTGTTAACTTTCGTATCTAATTCAATCGCGCCACGTTTTCTGCGAGCGGGCACGGGGAAGGGGAATTCCAGTGGGAATACTGACAACCAATGCTGCGCCGCTGATCGGCGTCGACATCAGTTCGACTGCGGTGAAGTTGCTGCAGTTGACCCAGGCCGGTTCGCGCTACCGCGTGGAGCATTACGCGGTCGAACCGCTGCCGCCCAACGCCGTGGTCGAGAAGAACATCGTCGAAGTGGAAGCCGTCGGCGACGCGATCCGGCGTGCGATGCAGCGCTCGGGTGCGCGCACCAAGTACGCTTCGGCCGCGGTCGCGGGTTCGGCGGTGATCACCAAGGTGATTCCGATGCCGGCCGACCTTTCCGATGACGATCTGGAAGGCCAGGTGCAGGTTGAGGCCAACCAGTACATCCCGTACCCGATCGAGGAAGTCAGCCTCGATTTCGAACCGATCGGGCCGGTGAAAGACAACCCGGAGATGCAGCAGATCCTGCTGGCGGCATCGCGCACGGAAAACGTGGACATGCGGGTGGCGGCGCTCGATCTGGGCGGACTCACCGCGCGCGTGATCGACGTGGAAGTGTTCGCAATGGAGAACGCGTTCCGGCTGGTCGCCGATCAATTGTCGGTGCCGCGCGACGCGCTGGTCGCGCTGGTGGACATCGGCGCCACCATGATCACGCTGTCGGTGCTCAAGAACCAGCGCACCATCTATTCGCGCGAGCAGGTGTTCGGCGGCAAGCAGCTCACCGATGAAGTGATGCGCCGCTACGGCATGTCCTACGAGGAAGCCGGCCTTGCCAAGCGCCAGGGTGGCCTGCCCGAATCCTACGAGATCGAGGTACTGGAGCCCTTCAAGGAAGCGATGGTGCAGCAGGTCAGTCGTCTGCTGCAGTTTTTCTTCGCGGGCAGCGAGTTCGGCAAGGTCGACCAGGTGGTGCTGGCCGGCGGCTGCGCATCGATTCCGGGCGTCGCCGACATGGTGGTCGAACAACTCGGCGTGCCGTGCGTGGTGGCCAATCCGCTCGCCAGCATGTCGTTGTCGCCGCGCTTGCAGGCGCAGACGCTGGCGCAGGACGCGCCCGCGCTGATGATTGCGGCGGGGCTGGCCTTGAGGAGTTTCGACTGATGGCCAAGATCAATCTACTCCCCTGGCGCGCGGAGCGGCGCGAACGCCGTAAACGCGAATTCTTCACTCATCTCGTCATCGCGTTCGTCGCCGCGGTGGTGCTGGTGCTGCTGTGGGGCTTCTGGGTGAGTCTGCGCATCGGCAGCCAGAACGATCGCAACGACTACCTCAAGGGCCAGATCGCCCAGCTCGACGCCAAGATTACCGAGATCCAGAACCTGCAGAAGGTCAAGGATCATCTGCTGGCGCGCAAGCGCATCGTCGAGAAGCTGCAGTCCAGCCGCTCGCAGATGGTGCACCTGTTCGACCAGATCGTGCAGACCGTTCCCGCCGGCGTGCGTCTGACCGGCCTGACTCAGCAGGGCGACAAGCTGACGCTGGATGGCGTCGCGCAGTCCAACGCGACGGTCGCGCAGTACATGCGCAACATCGAAGCATCGCCGTGGATGGGGCCGACCACGCTGGTCAGCACCACCAATGTCCACAACGACACGAACACGCCGTACGAATTCCAGTTGGTGGTCGCGTTGACCACGCCGAAGAACGACGGTAGCGGCGCGCCGGCTTCGGTTTCATCCACCGCGACGCCTGCCGTGGCATCGACCGCAGCCGCATTGGCAGCGACGGGGGCATCGAGTGCCGCCACGCCGTTGCCCGCGCCGGTCGCAGCAGCCACTGCCGCGGCCGCCAATGCGCCAGTGGCTTCGATGGCGACGTCGGCGCCGACTGCATCGACGGTGGCGGACAAGGCGCCGCAAGCGCCCGCTGTGTCCACCACCAAGGGAGGGGCCAGGCCATGAAATTCTTCGATGACCTGCGCAATCTCGACCGCAACAACATCGGCGGCTGGCCGAAATCGGTCAAGGGCTTCTTCGTCGGGCTCGTGGTCGTCGTGGTCTTGTTCCTTGGCTGGTACTTCTACATCAGTGGCCAGCAGGAGACGCTCGCTTCCGGCCAGCAACAGGAAGTGAAGCTGAAACAGGAATTCGAGTCGAAGCAGGCCAAGGTCGTGAACCTCGACGCGCTGAAGGCACAGCTTGCCCAGATGAACGAAATGCTGAGCCAGATGCTGCGCGAGTTGCCGAGCAAGACCGAAATGCCCGCGCTGCTGGTCAACATCTCGCAGACCGCACAGGCCGCCGGCATCGAGACGGAAGTGTTCAAGCCACAGCCGGAGATTCCGAAAGAGTTCTATGCAATCCAGCCGATTGCGCTGAAGATGCAGGGTACCTATCACCAGTTCGGCACCTTCATCAGCAGTGTGGCCTCGCTGCCGCGGGTGGTGATCCTCACGATGCACGATGTGTCGTTGAAGGCTGCCAAGCCGGGCGGTGCCAAGGATGCGCCTCCGTCGGACGGTGAGCTGACGCTCGAAGGCACGGTGCAGACCTATCGCTATCTCGGCGATGAGGAGGCCAAGGCCAACGACGAGAAGGCCGCGGCCAAGAAGGGAGGGCACTGATCATGCGAGTCGCCCGTATCGCCACGGTGTTTGCCATGCTCGGCATGACGCTCGGCCTTGCCGCGTGCAGCGGCCAAGGCGACCTGCACGAGTGGGTGGCGCAGGTGAAAGCGCGCAAGGGCGCGCCGCTGCCCGCGTTGCCGGTCGTCAAGACCTTCGAAACCTTCATCTATCAGGATCAGGATCGGCGTGATCCGTTCGAGCCGGCGCCGCCGGAAGCCAGCGCGCAGACTGCGAGCGGGCCGCATCCCGACCAGAATCGCCCGCGTGAGCCGCTGGAAGCTTTCCCGCTAGACAGCCTGAAAATGGTCGGCACGATCGGCGCAAAGGGCAGTGTCGAAGCGCTGATCAAGGATCCACAAGGCGTGATCCATCAGGTCCACGTCGGCGACTACATGGGCCAGAACTACGGGCACGTCATCCAGGTGACGTCCAGTGAAGTGGATGTTGTGGAAATGGTGTCGAACGGTTCAGGCGGCTGGATGGAACGCGACGCGAGCGTCGCATTGGGCGACAAATGACGATTCATCGGGGGTTACGTTCATGATGACCAAACCTGCTCACTACCTCCGTCGCTCCAGTGGCGGCCACCTCCAACCGCTACGCGGCTGGATGGCGTTGTTGGCGATGTCGGTGATGACGATAGGCCTGCTGGTGGCGGGACCGGCCATGGCGGCCAACACCTTGCAGAACGTCAGCGCCACCCCGCTGCCGGGTGGCAAGGTCCAGGTCACCCTGACCTTCTCCGGTCCGGCTGCGACACCGCAGGCATTCAGCACCAACACGCCGCCGCGCATCGCGCTGGACTTCGCCGATACCAGCAACGGGCTCGCGCAACGCAACTACCCGGTCAACCAGGGTACGGCGCAGGGCGTCAGCGCGGTGGAGGCGAATGGCCGCACCCGCGTCGTGGTCGCGCTCACGCAGGCGTCTCCCTACGTGACCAACGTCGAGGGCAATCAGGTCGTCGTCACCATTGGCGACGGCATGTCCGGCGCCACGGCTGCTGCGGCGCCGGAATCGGCCGCCGCGCAAGCGCCGGCGCTTGCGAGCGCACCGCCACCGCCGCAGTCGCCGCGTTCGCTCTCGGTGGTCAGCGCGAATCCCGACAAGGCCGCCGCAATGGCCGGCAGCAACGTCATCACCGGCGTGGATTTCCAGCGCGGTGAGCATGGTGGCGGCAAGCTGGTCATCGATTTCAGCCAGCCGGGTGCCGCCACCAGCATGCACAGCAACGGCGACATGACCGTCATTGATGTCGCTGGCGCCAATCTCGCTGCCTCGCAGGCCCGTCGCCTGGACGTGACCAGCTATGGAACGCCCGTGCGCAGCGTCAATACGCACCCGGTCGCAGGCGGTGCGAAGATCGACGTGGATACGCGCGGCGTGGTGCAGACGGCGGCGTACCAGACGGGCAACCAGTACGTGGTCGAATTCTCGCGGCCAACGTCGAGTGAAACCAGCGTTCTGGGTGCGCCCAAACCCATTGTCTACAAGGGCAGCCGCGTCACCTTCAACTTCCAGGACATTCCGGTGCGTTCGGTGCTGCAACTGCTGGCCGACGTCTCCAACCTCAACATCGTGGCGGCCGACAGTGTGCAGGGCAATGTCACGCTGCGGCTGGTCAACGTGCCTTGGGATCAGGCGCTCGACGTGATCGTGCGCGCCAAGGGCCTGGCCAAGCGTCAGAACGGCAACGTGATCTGGGTTGCACCGCAGACCGAGATCGCGAAATACGAAGAGGACATCGCGAACGCGCGGGAGAAGCAGCTCACCAGCGCACAACTGGTCACCGACTACATCCCGATCAACTACGGCAGCGCCCAG
>JAICIW010000131.1 GCA_025928735.1 Rhodanobacteraceae bacterium
AACGTCGGCGTGGTGCCGGTGCCCGATCCGCGCTTGCAGCAACTTGCGGATATCGTGCATCCGCAGAAGATCATCCCGGCGTCCGTGGAATTCGTGGACATCGCGGGACTCGTGGCGGGGGCCTCGCGAGGCGAGGGCCTCGGCAATAAGTTCCTTGCGCACATCCGCGAGGTCGATGCGATCGCGCACGTGGTGCGTTGCTTCGAGCACCCCGACATCGTGCACGTCGCCGGGAAGATCGACCCGCTCGCCGACATCGAAACCATCGACACCGAACTGGCGCTGGCCGATCTCGAATCGGTGGACAAGGCTTTGCAGCGCGCGGAAAAGGCCGCCAAGGCCAACGACAAGGAAGCCATGGCCAAGCGCCCGGTACTGGAAAAACTGCGCGCGGCATTGAATGAAGGCAACGCTGCGCGCTCGGTGGCGCTGGATGACGAGGAGCGCGCCGCGATCCGCGACCTGTTCCTGCTGACGATGAAGCCGCTGATGTACGTGGCCAACGTGCGCGAGGATGGTTTCGAGAACAATCCGTACCTCGACGCGGTGCGCCGGCGCGCGGAAACCGAAGGCGCGATGGTGGTGCCGGTTTGTGCGGCAATCGAGGAAGAACTCGCGCAACTCGACGAAGCCGATCGCGGCGAATTTCTCGAATCGATGGGCCTGTCCGAGCCCGGGCTTGATCGTGTGATTCGCGCGGCTTATACGCTGCTGGGCCTGCAGACCTATTTCACCGCGGGCGAGAAGGAAGTGCGCGCGTGGACGGTCAAGCGTGGCGCCACCGCGCCCCAAGCCGCGGGCGTGATCCACACGGATTTCGAGAAAGGCTTCATCCGTGCAGAAACTGTGTGCTTCGACGACTACACCAAGTACAAGGGCGAAGCCGGCGCGCGTGACGCGGGCCGGCTTCGGCTGGAAGGCAAGGAATACCGCGTGCAGGAAGGCGACGTCCTGCACTTCCGCTTTAACGTTTGATGCGATCGATCCCTGATCGCCGCTTCGCGGAAGGTGTCGTGGATTGCGGTACCCAGTGGTCCCGGGTACCAGAACGGCCTTCCCTGGCCTGACTTCCCACCAAAGCCCCCCCGGATCGCCGCTTGGCGTTTTCGCTCGCGACCTGCGATGGTTCGGCTCACATGCCGTTCTGGCCGCCGAACTTGATGCTCAAGTCCACGAAATACGCGCGCCCGACCGCGCTGAACCAGTTGCGCGAGTAGTACGGGTAGCTGGTCCAGGTGGTATCGCGCGGTGGCCGTGAGTCGAACAGGTTGTCCACGACCAGCGACACATTGATGCCCGGCGTCACGCGGTAACCGAACGTTGCGTTGTAGAGGAAAGTCGGACCCATCCGCTGGGTGCCGTCGTAATTGGGGATGCCGCCGAGGCGCGAGCCGTACAACGTCGCGGTGAAATCGTGGAAGTTCCACGTCACGGAGGCGTTGGCCTTGGTGCGGGGAATCAGGTAGTAATAAATGTCGGTCATTTCGTTGTCGACTGGCAACTCGGGGCTCAACTGCGTGGTGTGCCGGATCACGTAGGTGGCGCCGAGATTGAAATCGAAGGTGCCCAGGCGTGTGGTGTTCAACCGGTAGTGCGTGTTGAAATCGACGCCCGAAGTCTGGTCGCTCGCGGCATTGATCGGCAGCACCAGCACCGAAGTGACCCCTTCCGGGTTGTAGGCGGCATTCGCCGAATTGCGCACCACCTGGCTCTCGATCAACTGGCAGAACGGCGAATTGCCATCGACGGGGTTGCCATTGGCGTCCCGCCCGAGACGGCAGTCCGCTTCGCGGCGCAGGATCGTGTCGCTGTCCTGGTATTCGACCTCGTTTTCGAGTTTGATCCGGTAGTAGTCGGCGCTGATGTCGAAGTTCGGCGTCGGCGCGAACACGAAACCGTAGGTGAAGGATTTGCTGGTTTCGTCCTTCAGCGTGGTGCTGCCGTGGCTGCGACCGTTGTAGTCGATGTCCCAGTCGGAGTCGTCGAAGCAGTCGTACCCCGGATCGGGATTCGCGACGCGACAAAGGTAATAATCGGTGCCGCCAGAACTCGATCCGCTGAGGCCCGCATAAAGATAGGAAAGGTCCGGCGCGCGGAATCCGGTGGACAGCGAGCCGCGCAGCAACAGGCTCTGGAACGGGCGGTATTCGAGGCCGAGGGCATAGGTGAATTTGCCGGAATCGGTTTCGCCGTAGCTGTAGCGATCGTAGCGGCCCGCGGTGGTGACGGTGAGTTGCGAGAAAACGGGAACGCTGAATTCGTAGCCCACCGCCGCGTGGCTGCGCGATCCCACCGCGTCGGTGTTGTGCAGGCCGTAGTAACTGCCGTCAAGCGACAGTGGGTCGGCCTTCAGGCCGAAATACGAATTGCCGTATTCGGCGATGCCGGCGAATCCGACCGGACCCGCGGGCAGCCTGAAGAAATTGGTGTTGGTGACGGTAAGCGACCAATTTTCGGCGCGGCTTTGGTCGCGGTCGATCGAATCCTGGGTAATCGAACGGAATTGCGCCACTGTGAGCGGCGTGTACAGCCGGCTGGGCGGTGCGTAGTACATCTGGTAGCCGCTGTCCGGATCGATACCCAGCGAGGGGCCGAGATAGAGCGCCTGCGCATTGGCGGCGATCAACGCCGGCCATTTCGATTCCAGCTTGTTCTGCGAGTGTTCGAAATTGGCTTCGTAATTCCAGTCGCTGTCGCGACCGACTGTGCCCTTGACGCCGGCATTGAGCGACAGGGTGTTGTTGATGTTGCGGATGAAGCCCGGCTTGAAGCCGCCGTTTTCCTCGATCGTGAAATAGCTGCGCCCCCATTCCTCGACCTGGCCGGTCGCCGTGTTGTAGAACGGAGTGTCGGCGCAGTCGCCGTTCAGCGGTTCGCAGTTGTACCACTGCAGCGGCGTGTTGTAGCTGTCCTGGTGCGAAGTGCCGGCCAGCACGTCCACGTAGAAATCGGTGTAGTCGTTGAAATGGAAGGTGGCCGTCGCGAACAGGTTGGCCATCTTGCGGCTGTTCTCCAGCGTGCCATAGCCGACGTCGGCGTAGCTGCCGCAGTAATAGCCGGGAATGTACGAATCCGTCACCGGGTCGTAGCCGTAGTCAGGCCGCGCAGCGTGGAAGATCGTGCCGCGATCGAGATATGACAACTTGCCACAGGTGGCGCTGCCCGGATCGAGGTAGTTGCCGTCCACGTCGGTGCGCACGAAATTGCGGCTGGCGATGATGTCCGAAGGATCGGCCGGACTGTCGAGACGGGAATCGGTGTAGCTGCGCTGGAACGCCCACAGCGGACGCTTGTCGACCAGTTCGAGCCCGAACACCGCATCGAACTTGCCTTTGGAAAAACCGGACGTGATGTCGAGCCGCTGCGACCCACCGCCGCCATGCTGGGTGCCGCCCGCGCGATAGTCGAGCGTGGTGCCGTCCACCTTCTTCTTCAGGATGAAATTGATGACGCCGGACATCGCGTCCGAACCGTACACCGCCGACGCGCTGCCGGACAGGATTTCCACGCGTTCGATCAACGCCGTCGGGATGTTCGAAATGTCGGTGAAGTTGCTGTTGCCGCCGTACGATTGCGGGTAGTCGGCGATGCGCCGGCCGTTCACCAGCACCAGCGTGTGGTTGGGGCCGAGCCCGCGCAGATCCACCGCCTGCGCGCCGGGCGAGAAACCATCGGTGTACTGGTTGTTGTCGAGCGCGCCGAGGTTTTGCGTCAGCGAGGTCATGAGGTCAGGGACGCTGGCGAAACCGCGTTGCTGAATGTCCTGAGCCGTGATCGCCACCACCGGCGCGGGGCCTTCGATCTGCGAGCGCGGAATGCGCGAGCCGGTCACCACGACTTCCTGCAGGGTCTTGGGCGGCGGCGCGGAGCTTTGCGTCGACGTGCTCGGCGATGGTGCCGTCGGCGTGGCCGCATCCTTCACGATCACCACCGCGCCGGAAGCGTCCCGGCGTGCGTGGTAACCGGTGCCGGCGAGCAGGTCGGCCAGCGCCTGCTGCGCGGACAGGTTGCCGTGTGCCCCGCGGGTGTCGAGCCCCGCCAATTGATCCGCGCTATAGACGAACTGCACGCCGGTCTGGCGCGCCAGCGTATCCAGCGCAGTCACCAGATTGCCGGCGGGAATGTCGATCTGGGCGGTTTGCTGGGCCACGGCCCATGCGGGCAACGCGCAGGCGAGCGCCAAAAAACTGCGTGCGAACAGTTTGAACATATCCCCTCCCGGATGACGCCGCGACAGCGCCTTTCCACTCTAGACGAACCGGCGCGGTCGATCCCCCGCATCGTCGACGGAATTCAGCGGGCGGATTTCGCGGGCTGCTTGTGCGACAGCACGATGCGGTCACCGTGCTGCGTCGCCTCGACGGGGAAGACTTCCTGCATCAGCCGCACGAACGCCGCGCTGTTGTCGAGGCGGAAATTGCCGCCCACCCGCAGTGCATCCAGCGAGGGATCGGCGATCACGATCTTGCGGGCGTTGTAGCGATTGAATTCGCCGACGGCTTCGGCCAGCGGCGTGCCGTGGAACACCGCATAGCCGTCACGCCAGCTCAGGCGTTCGCGCGCTTCATCCAGTGGCACCTGTTGTACCAGCACGTCGGCGCCGTCGATCATCGCGATGCTGCCCGCCGGCAGCATCGTGCCGGCTTGCGCCGGATCGCTCGTGGATTGCAGGCGCACCAGTCCGCGCGTCACCACCACCCGCAGATTCCTGTCGTGCTCGCGACGAACGTCGAAACGCGTGCCCACGGCTGTGACGCGGTAACCCTCGACGTGCACCACGAACGGCCGCGCCGCATCGTGCGCGACGTCGAAGAATGCTTCGCCGCGCGCAAGATCAAGGTCCCGTTCGGAGCGCGAAAAAGCCATGCGCAGACCAGTATTGCTGCCCAGCGTGACGGTCGATCCGTCGGAAAGCTGCACTACCTGCTGCGCGCCCAGCACCGTGTGCCACGCGCCGGTATCGACCCGCGTGTAATGGTTCCATGCAAAGCCTGCCACCACTGCGATGGCAAGCAGGCTCGCAGCCATGCTTGCGAAGAGCGGCCAGTGGCGGCGCCCGTGTTTGCGCATGGTACGACCGTGTTCGACCGGATGGCTGCCGTCGAGCGGCGATGCGAAATAGGGGGAGTGCGCCCACTCGCCGCGCGCGGGGGCGGCCGTTTGGCTCCCACCGGCGGCGAACGCTTTCAGTCGTGCGGTTTCTTCCCATGCCGCTTCGAGGCGCAGGAACGCCACGCGATGGGCGACGGATTCCGCCAGCCATGCGTTCAGCGCGGTCTGTTGCCGGGCCGACCAGTCACCGGCGTCGCGGCGCGCCAGCCACATCGAGGCGGTCCGTTCGATTTGGCGATGATCGGTGCTCATGTCGGTTTGCGAATCCGCGCCTGCTCGCTGTACGCATGGCCGGGCGGCGCGCCGGCTTCGGCTCCTCCGTGGAAAAAATCCGCCATCATGCGCGAGCCTTTGGCGATGTGCTTCTCCACCGTTTTCTCACTGATACCCAGTCGCCGCGCGATTTCCTTTTGCGGCAGATCCTCCACCCGACGCAGCCAGACCACCTCGCGGCAACGCTCGGGCAGCCGGTCCAGCGCACGTGCCAGGCGTGTCAGCGCCTCGCGGCCGGCCAGCCAGCGCGCCGGTTCCAGCTCATCCTGCAAGACGTTCAGCCGCTCCAGATCACCCACTGCCGTGATGGAAACGATGCGCTGGCGACGCACCCGATCGGCCATGAGGTTGCGCGCAGTCGCAAACAGGAATGACTTCGGCGAATCCGGTGGCTGCCGCATCGCCGCTTCGTACACGCGCACGTAGATTTCCTGCCGCAGGTCGCCGACCTCGTCGTGGTCGCGCCAGTTGCGGTGCAGGAAACGCATCAGGGCCTGTTCGTGCGCCAACACTTCGCGCGCGAACCACGTGTCGATCGGTTCTCCCATCGGCCGATCATGCGATGGGTGTGGCGCCTTGTCGAGTGCGTCGCGGATGGGGGATTGCGGACCGGGTTTCGTCCCGTTGAAGGTGCGCACGCGTGCGCTTCGGTTCGTCACGAGAGGGTGATGTGTCTGCAAATCGCCGGAAACGTTCATTCGCTTGTTGGCTCGCGGCCTGCCTCGTAGCTTGGGCATGCACATCGGTGGCCGCGCCGCCGCCAGCTAACGCCACGACCGAACTGCCCGCGTACGAATACTTCACGATCGGTGACGTTGCGGCCAAGACACCGGGCAAGACTTCACCCGGCCTGCTGCTGATGGGCGGCGGGCGCGAGATCGACGAAGCTTTCAAGTGGTTCGCCGCACAGGCCGGGCACGGCCACATCGTGATCCTGCGTGCATCGGGCGACGACGAATTGCAGAACTGGATCTATCGCGACATCGGCGGTGTCGCTTCGGTGCAGACGTTGATCTTCCATGCGCGGGCGCCGGCCAGCGATCCGCGCGTGCTGGCCATCGTGAAGCACGCCGACGGCGTTTTCGTTGCGGGTGGCGACCAGGCCAATTACGTGCGCTTCTGGAGAGGCACGCCGCTCAATGATCTGTTGAACGCGCACGTGCGTGCCGGCAAGCCACTCGGCGGCACCAGCGCGGGGCTCGCGATCCTCGGTGAATGGGGCTATGGCGCCATGGATGG
>JAICIW010000299.1 GCA_025928735.1 Rhodanobacteraceae bacterium
CTCGCCGAGATGGCGAAGATCGCGCACGCCGCCGGCGCGCGCCTGGCCTGCGACAACACCTTCGCGACGCCGGTCCTGCAACGCCCGCTCGAGCTCGGCGCAGATGTCGTGATGCATTCGACCACCAAGTATTTCGGCGGCCACAGCGACGTGCTGGGCGGCGCGCTGATCTTCGCGGAAAACGACGACTTCGCCGAGCGGATTGCGGCGCGACGCCTGCTCACCGGGGCGATCCTTTCGCCGTTCAGCGCGTGGCTGAACCTGCGCGGCTGTCGCTCGCTGCCGGCGCGGATGGCGATGCACTGCGCGAACGCCCGCAAGGTGGCCGAATTCCTGGCCGCGCATTCCGCCATCGAACGCGTGAACTGGCCGGGCCTGCCGACCCATCCGGGTCACGCGATCGCGAAGCATCAGATGCGCGACTTCGGCGCGATGCTGAGCGTGGAGTTGCGCAGTGGCTACGACGCGGCGCTGACACTCGCACGCGGCACGAAAATCTTCACCAACGCGACATCCCTGGGTGGCTGCGAATCCCTGATCGAGCATCGCGCTTCGTCCGAAGGCGCGCACACGCATTCACCGCCCGGATTGGTGCGGCTGTCGGTGGGGCTGGAAAATGCCGATGACCTGATCGAGGATCTCGCACATTGTTTGTGCGATCGTCCCTGATCGCCGCTTCGCTCGAACCTGCCAACACCAATACTTTCGGTCAGGTGAGATTAGAACGGCCTTCCCTGGCCTGACTATTCACAACAGCGGCTTCGATTGGAGTGACAGCTTTCCCCGGCAATCCAACCCGAAAACGGCAAGCGGGCGCTCCATGCAACATGCATTGCGTGCGTTGCACCGGCCGTCCGGTAGCTGCGCTCATGAAAGCCAAATCGAACCGGCACACGTCGGGGTGTTTTCGAGCCAATGCGTGGAACACGCAGTTCCACGCTTCGACTTCCACGTGCCCGTCCGCCTCCACGGCTTGCGCTTCATAGCCCAGCGCATCCATTTGTTCGGCCAGCAGGCGCGCGGCTTCGTCCGGATCAGCCGCGGACGCAATGCGTTCGGCGGCATCGTTGCCGAGCTTCGCTCCCATGTCGGCCAGCATGGCCTGCACCGCCGCGACGCCCCCGTGCGCGTACAGATATTCCAGCATGCCACCGGCCATCAACGCGTAGTTGCGCGGAAACAATTCGCGCCCGGCGGGCATCAAGACAAAACACGCGCGTGGACGACCGCCGCTGGGAATCGCTTCGCCACGCGCGACGAAGCCCTGCGCCAGCAATGCGGTCAGGTGCTGCCTGACCGCATTGTGGGTAACGCCGACCGCCTGGCACAACGCTTCCACCGTCACACCCTGCGGCGAAAGCAGCAGCTTGCGCAGCAGTTTCTGCTGGGTATCACCGAGTTGGCGCAGGGCAGCCGCGCGCTTCATCCGATCAGTGCGCCTTGTTCGGGAACTGCTTGGCGATGCCGTCTGCCAGCACGTCCGCAATCATGTTCATGTGATGCTGCATTTCGGTCCAGGACTTCGCCTGCTGGGCCGCCGGCGCATTGGACATCATTTCGTCGAGCTGGGTCTTGTGGTCGTTGACGTGCATCATCAGCGCACCCTGCAGAGCCCCTTCGGTCCAGTTGGGGTTGGCGCCGGCCAGGAATTTCGCGATCGCAGTGCCATTGGCCGCCAGATCGTTCATGGCCTTCTGTTCGCCAGCCGTATTACCGGCCTTGGTGGTGTCGGTCAGCGCTTTCACGCCACCCCAATGCCCGGCCAGCAATTTCAACAAGCCGTCGCCCGCCGCCTGGCCGTAGAAACCCGCCACCGCGTTGGAGATTTGCTTGGCGTTGGCAACCACGGCGTCAGCAGATTTCTTTTCGTCGGCCTGGTTGCCGGCGTGCACAGCCAGTGCGTAATCGCGGGTCGCCACGATGTGGCCGTGCCACAGCGAGCGCATCGCCTGGTGCAATTGTGGCGCCGCGGGCGCGGTGGCCGAAGCGGATGCGGCCGCTTGGGCCGGTTGGGCGGCAAGAACCGACGCCGGGGCGGCGATGGCAAGGCCGAGCGCGAGCGCGCAAGCGATTGAAAGTGATTTCATGCGGGTCTCCTGAGGATGAGTCGTCCGATGACGACCTGACCATCATGAGCTTTTTACACACATAATGCATTCTTATATGTCTAAAGATTACCATATCGACAATCGCAGCCGCCGCCGCTCAAGGTTTTTGAAACCGGGGCATCGCATCGCGCAGCGCCGTCAGCCGATCCATGGGATCGGTGACTTCCAGCAAATGCTGCCGCTCGGCATCGCCCAGCGGCAGGAGCTCCGCCAGCCGGAAACCGACCCAACTGGCGTCGTCGTAATGTTCACGCGGGCCGTTCCGCCAAGACAGCCCTGCTTGTTCGGCCAAGCGTTCCAGGATCGCGGGCAGCAGCGAGAACTCGATCGGCACCGGCACCACGGGTTCGTCCGGCCATTCGCGTACTTCACCGATCACCAGCCCGTTGCCGCGGATGCGCGATTTCTGTACCCGAAAACGCGCGCCGCCCGTGACGCTGATGCCCAGCAGGCCATCCGGCAGCGTGTCGAAATCGACAATGCTCGCCAACGTGCCGACTGCGGCCGGCAGCGCCGGCTCGCCGGCTTCCTGCCCCTGCATGATCAGGCACACGCCGAAGCCGCGCCCGCTGCGCGCGCACTCGCGCACCATGTCGAGATAGCGCGCTTCGAAAATGCGCAGTCCGAGCGTGCTGCCCGGGAACAGCACGGCATTGAGCGGGAACAACGGAATTTCGTGGCGCTTCACGCCCCGAGTCTAGCCGGCCCGGAACGCATCCAGAAAACGGCGCGGCGCGTTCTCGAAACCACCATTGGACATGAACACCACGTGGTCGCCGGCACGCACGTCGAGGCGCAGCGCAGCGAGCAGCGCATCGACCGACGCGGCGGCGGACCCGCGCCCGCCCAACGCGGTGATCACGCGTCCGACATCCCACGGCGTTTCGGGACGCTGCAGCAGCACCACCGCATCGGCATCGGCCAGCGAGGGCGCCAGTGCCGCGGCGTGCGCGCCGGCGCGCATGGAATTGGAACGCGGCTCCAGCGCCACCACGATGCGCGCACTGCCGACCTTTGCGCGCAGGCCCGCCAGCGTCGTAGCGATCGCCGTTGGATGATGCGCGAAATCGTCGTACACCTGCACGCCGTTCACCTCACCCAGTGACTCCAGCCGCCGTTTGACGCTTTCGAAGGTCGCGAGGGCGGGCAGCAGCACGCGTGGATCGACGCCCGCCGCGTTCGCCGCGGCCAATGCGGCGAGTGCGTTCATCACGTTGTGGCGGCCGAGTAGATTCCAGCGCACTTCGCCGAGGGTTTCCCCCTTGCGGACCACCGCGAACGCGGAACCGTCGGGTTCGA
>JAICIW010000053.1 GCA_025928735.1 Rhodanobacteraceae bacterium
CGTGCGCAATTTCCGCTACAGCCGCCCGGCGTCCGGCAACGGCTTGCAGTTGCAGGTGGATTTCGATCCGGGCGCGGTCAGCCGTCTGATCGCCGCGAATCCGGGCGGTGTTGCGGTTGCGGGCGCCGCGCCGGCAGCGGGCTCCTCGGCCGCCGCGGCCGCGCAGGGCGGCAGCGGCACGCTCTGGGTGGACGGCATCGACAACAGCCACGCATTTGCGAGTCTGCTTTCCACGCTGCGCGGCGACACCGCCTTGCACGACGTCAGCCCGGTGGGTGCGGAGGGCGATGGCGTGTTGCTGCAACTCGGTTTCGACCAGCCGCTGGCGACGGTGCTGGCCGCCCTCACGGCGCCGAACGGACACTTTGCGATGGAACAGCAGCCGCATCCGGGCGCCGACGCTTCATTGCGCTGGATGCCGTGAACGCACCGACGTCGTGAGCGGACGATCGCCAGCGACCGGCGATGCAGGCGACAATCCGTTGCGGCATCTGCCGAATCTGATTTCCTGCTTGCGGATTGCGCTGGTGATGCCATTGATCGCGGCGATATTGTCGGGCCGTTACGAATTTGCATTGGTAGTCGCGGGCGTCGCGGGCGTCTCCGACGGCGTGGACGGCTGGCTGGCACGGCGGTTCCACTGGCAAAGCCGGCTGGGTTCGATCCTCGATCCGGTCGCGGACAAGTTGATGCTGGTCGGATGCATGGTGGCGCTCGGCTGGTTGCATGAAGCGCCACGCTGGATGGTGGCGCTGGTGGTGGTGCGGGATGCGGTAATCACGCTGGGTGCGCTGGCATGGCATCGCGTGCTGCGCAATTTCCAGGCGCGACCAAGCTGGTTGTCGAAAGCCACCACGGTGGGGCAGATCGGCTTCGTGCTGCTGGTACTGGCCACGCAGACATTCGGCTGGCGGGTGCCGATGGTGGTTCCGGTGTGGATCGTCGCGATCCTCACCGTCGCCAGCGGCATCGATTACGTGGTGCGCTGGGGCCTGCTGGCGCGGCGTGAACTGAAGGGCAGGGGAGCATCAACATGACCAACGCACAACGCTGGCAGTGGTTGCTGATCGTGGCGGTGATCGGCTGGCTGATCTGGCTGCTGTCGCCAATCCTGATGCCGTTCATGCTGGCCGCCGTGTTCGCCTATCTCGGCGATCCGCTGGTCGACCGGTTGGAACGGCTGCGAATGAGTCGCGGGTTGGCGGCCGCCATCGTGTTCCTGGTGATGCTGCTGATCGTGGCGCTGGCACTGATGCTGCTGGTGCCCTTGATCCAGCGGCAGATCGCGCGCTTCATCGCCGCGCTGCCCGCGTATGCGGCGTGGTTTGCGCACGATGCCGTGCCGTGGCTGGAGCAAAAGCTCAACATCCCGCCCAGCGAGTTCGACCCCTCCACCCTGATCGCGCGGGTGCGCGAACATCTCGGCACGGTCGGTGGCATCGCTGCGGCCGCGCTCGGTTATGCAACGCGTTCGGGCCTGGCGCTGATCGGCTTCGGCGTCGCGGTAGTGCTGGTGCCGGTGGTGACGTTCTATCTGCTGCGCGATTGGGACAAGCTGGTCGCGCACGTCGATGCGTTGCTGCCGCGCGAGGCGCAGCCGACGATCCGTCGGCTGGCTCACGAAACCGACAGCGTGCTCGGTGCGTTCGTGCGCGGGCAGTTGCTGGTGATGCTGGGTCTCGCGATCTACTACGCGATCACGTTGAAGCTGGTCGGGCTGGATGTCGGGCCGCTGATCGGCATGATCGCGGGCTTGGTGAGTTTCGTGCCGTATCTCGGCTTCATCATCGGCATCGTCGCCAGCCTGATCGCAGTGCTGGTGCAATTCCACGATGTGTATCACCTGATTTTGGTGCTGGTGGTGTTCGGGGTCGGCAATCTGCTGGAAAGCTACGTACTGGTGCCGAAGCTGGTCGGCGACCGCATCGGCCTGCATCCGGTCGCGGTGATCTTTGCGGTGCTGGCGTTCGGCGAACTGTTCGGCTTCATCGGCGTGCTGCTGGCGTTGCCGATGGCCTCGATCGCGATGGTTTTGCTGCGCTTCCTGCGTGGCCGCTACGAAGCAAGCACGCTGTTTGCGGGGCGCGAGCCGCCAAAGATCGTGTCGGCATCGGGTACGCCCGTGGAAGAGGCGAACAAGGCGCCGCCGCCCGTACCTCCGGAAACGCCGCCGCCCGCATGATCCGGCAGTTCCCGCTCGACCTGCGCTGGCCGCCACACCAGCGGCTCGACGCATTCTGGCCTGGGGCCAACGTACCCGCGCTGCAGGGTGTCGCCGGCGTCGCGAACGGCGGCGTTGGTTGGCTGTACCTGCACGGCGCATCCGGCACTGGCAAGAGTCATCTGCTGATCGGCGCATGCCGCGCAGCGATCGAGACGAATCGCGCTGCGCGCTACATGTCGCTGGCGCAGTTGCCGGTACCGCGCGTCGATGCGATCGCGGCCATCGACGCCGAAGGTTTGCTCGCGATCGACGATGTGCAGGCGATCGCCGGTGATCGCGAGGCCGAACGCGCACTGTTCGATCTCTACAATCGCGCGAAAGCCGCAGGCGCGCGGATGGTGTTCGCCGCCAACGCAGCGCCCTCGGAAATCGGCATCACGTTGCCCGACCTGGTTTCGCGTCTGGCGATGTGCACGCAGTACGCGCTGCGTTCCCTGGACGATGCCGGCCGTCGCGCAATGCTGCGCGTGCTGGCCGGCCGCCTCGGCCTGCGTCTGGATGACGAGGTACTGGACTGGTGGTTTGCGCGCCAGCCGCGCGATCCCGCTTCGCTGGTCGCATTGCTGCAACGCGTGGATCGCGCGTCGCTGGCGGCGCAGCGACGGATCACGATTCCATTCCTGCGGGAGCTGCTGGGCCAGCAATGAACTGCTTGCGACATGACACGGCAGCATGGCAACCATGCATGGGCTGATTGCGGCGTCATCCCTTCACTTCAGGTCCAATCCGCTATCCTTGTACACTTTCGCCGGCCACAATCCGCGGATCAAGGACATGAACGTCGCCCGCCTGCATACCCATCTCGATCGGCTCGAAGCCGATTCCATGCGCATCCTGCGTGAAACGGTGGCGGAATGCAGGAAGCCGGTGCTGCTGTATTCGATCGGCAAGGATTCCTCCGTCCTGCTGCACCTGCTGCTGAAGGCGTTTTATCCGGCCCAGCCGCCGCTGCCAATGCTGCACGTCAATACGACGTGGAAATTCCGCGAAATGATCGAGTTTCGCGACCGCATCGCGCGCGAGAAGGATGTCACCCTGATCGAGTACATCAATCAGGAAGGCGTAGGCCATACAGACCCCGTCGGCGATGCATCCCGGCACACCTATGTCATGAAGACGCAGGCGTTGCGCGCGGCGCTGGCCGAGCACGGCTTCGACGCCGCGATCGGCGGCGCGCGCCGCGACGAGGATCCCGCGCGCGCCAAGGAGCGCGTGTTCTCGCTGCGCGGCGCCGGCCAGCGCTGGGAACCGCGCAAGCAGCGCCCGGAACCATGGGGCCTGTACAACACTCGCCTCGCGCCGGACGAAACGCTGCGCGTATTCCCGCTGTCGGACTGGACCGAACTGGACGTGTGGTTGTACATCCGCCGCGAAAACATCGAAGTGGTACCGCTGTATTTCGCGAAGGAACGTCCGACCTTCGTGCGCAACGGCGCGCTGCTGGTGCGCGATGACGACCGCGTGCCGCTGGAACCGGGCGAGAAACTGGTTCCGAAGATGGTGCGTTTCCGCACGCTCGGCTGTTGGCCCTTGACCGCAGCGGTCGAGTCCGAGGCCGCCGACCTCGACGGCATCATCGGCGAGATGCTGGACACCCGCGAGTCCGAACGCGCGGGCCGCGTCATCGATCGCGATCCTTCCGATTCCATGGAGCGCAAGAAGCGTGAAGGCTATTTCTGACGAAGCCGCGAGCATGGCCGTCGCGGCGCCGGCGTTGGCGGCGCGCCTGGCCGCACTGGAAAACCGCGACACCCTGCGCCTCGCGATGTGCGGCAGCGTGGACGACGGCAAGAGCACGCTGCTCGGGCGCCTGCTGGCCGAAGCCGGGATGGTTCCCGACGATCGCCTCGCGCAGATGATCCGCGACAGCAAGACCCACGGCACCCAGGGCGGCAAGCCCGACTATTCATTGCTGCTCGACGGACTGGAAGCCGAGCGCGAGCAGGGCATCACCATCGACGTCGCGTGGCGTTATTTCGGGACCGACAAGCGCGCCTTCATCGTCGCGGACTGTCCCGGCCACGCGCAGTACACCCGCAACATGGCCAGCGGCGCTTCGAGCGCGGAACTCGGAATCGTGCTGGTCGATGCACGCGCGGGTGTCCAGACCCAGACCCGTCGGCACACCGCGATCCTCGCGATGTTCGGCGTGCAGCACGTGCTTTTCGCGGTCAACAAGCTGGACCTGATCGACTACAACCACGCGCGCTATCACGCGATCGAGCAGGAATGCGTGAAGCTTGCGCACGACCTCGACATCGAACACGCGGATGCGATTCCGGTTTCCGCGATCAATGCGGACAACCTGGTTGTCGCCTCGCCCAAGACGCCGTGGTACACCGGCAAATCGTTGCTGGAATACCTGGAAACCGTGGAAGTCGAGCGTCAGACCGACGCCGCGTTCGCGCTGCCGGTGCAATGGGTGAATCGTCCCGACCACAGCTTCCGTGGTTACGTGGGTACGGTCGTCGGCGGCCGCGTCGCGTCAGGCGACGAGGTGGTGGTGTTGCCGTCGGGCCGTCTTTCGCGCGTCCAGCGTGTGGTCGGTGGCGATGGCGACCTCGACGTTGCCGAAGCGGGGCAGGCCGTCACGCTCACCCTGACCGACCAGATCGATGTTTCGCGCGGCGACGTGATCGCCGACCCCACGCTGCCGCCCGAAGTCGCTGCGCAGTTCGCCTGCCATCTCTTGTGGCTGGATGATGCGGCGCTGCTGCCGGGCCGGCGCTACCTGATGAAGCGCGCGAGCGGCACCATCGGCGCGCAGGTCACCGAGATCAAACACCGCATCGATCCCGATACCCAGGCGCATCTCGCGGCGACGCGTCTTACCGCCAATGAAATCGGCGTGTGCAACCTGTCGCTCGATTCCGACATTGCCTATCGACCCTACAAGGACGATCGCCGCCTCGGCGGCTTCATCCTGATCGATCGGGAAACCAACGCCACGGTCGGCTGCGGCACGCTGGACTTCGGCCTGCGTCGCGACCGCAACGTGCATTGGCAGCAACTGGACGTCGATCGCCTCGCGCGTTCCCGGATCAAGGGCCAGACCCCGCGCTGCCTGTGGTTCACGGGTCTCTCGGGTGCGGGCAAATCCACCATCGCGAACCTGGTGGAACGGCGATTGCTGGCCGACGGGTTCCACACCATCCTGCTGGATGGCGACAACGTGCGGCATGGCTTGAACCGCGACCTCGGCTTCACCGACGCCGACCGCGTCGAGAACATCCGGCGCGTCGCCGAAGTTTCCAAACTGATGATGGACGCGGGCTTGATCGTGCTGGTGTCGTTCATCAGCCCGTTCCGCGCCGAGCGGCAACTGGCGCGGGAGCTGATCGGCGAGACCGGGTTCATGGAAGTGTTCGTGGACGCGCCGTTGGCGGTGTGCGAAGAACGCGACGTCAAGGGCCTGTACGCGAAGGCGCGCGCCGGCAAGATCGCCAACTTCACCGGCATCGGTTCGCCGTACGAAGCACCGGAGTCGGCTGAAATCCACCTGCGTTCGGATCAGGAGTCTGCCGCTGATTCCGCGGCGCGCGTGGTGAAGGTTCTGGCCTCGTAGGGCGGGTCTCGACCCGCTCGAGGCGGCGTCAATCGCGCACGCGGAAATGTTTCGCGCGGCGCGCGACAAGTCCGAGCGCGACGCGATCCGGCAGCATGTCCATCAACGCCTTGATGGCGCGATTGGCGCGTCCGGGCACGCACACCACTTGGCCGCGTTCGACTGCGTCCAGCCCTTGCCGCACCACGTCGTCCACCTCGGACCACATCCAGCCGGGCAGTTTCGAAACCAGTTTGCGCGCGTGGCTGACGTCGTGGAATTCCGAATGCGTGAAGCCGGGGCACAGCGCGCAGACGTGGATGCCGTATGCGCGATTTTCCATTGCAAGTGCCTGCGAGACGTGCATCAGGAATGCCTTGGCCGGCCCGTAAAGCGTATTGCCGGGCGTCGAAGGCACCAAGCCGGCCAGCGAAGCCACGTTGAGGATGCGTCCATAACCACGCTCGCGCATCGCGGGCAGCAGCAGATGGCAAAGTTGCAGCGGCGCGCTCATCAGTACCTGCATGAAGCGCGCGTGGGTTACCCAATCCACCTTGTCGTAGCGGCCCGGCACGCCGTAACCCGCGTTGTTGATGAGGATGTCGATGGCGCGTCCATCGCGCGTGGCGGCCGCCGCGATGCGCCCCGACGCGGACGGATCGGAAAGATCGTCGGCGATCACATCCACCTCGATGCCGTGCGCGTCGCGCAATTCGGATGCCAGCGACTGCAGCCGGTCCTCGCGGCGTGCGGTCAGCACCAGGTCGCAGTCGCGCGCGGCGAGCTGTCGGGCGAATTCGGTGCCGATGCCAGCGGAGGCGCCGGTGACGAGGGCGCAATGACGCGCGGGAGTTCCCATTTCGAAGCGGCGGTCTTGAAAAGTCAGGCCATGGAAGGCCGTTCCGGCAATTGTGGATTGGAGGCATCATGTCAAACAAGCCACGCTCGTGCAGGAGCGATCATGGACGATCGCATCGATAACGGTTTGCGCGTGTCGCGTCCGGTTGGCTATCCTCGCGGACCTCAATGAAAAGGAGCACGCCATGCGCCGCAAATGGGTGGGTGGCAACTGGAAAATGCACGGCTCGCGCGCCATGGCTTCGGCGCTGGTCGGCGCGATTGCGGAGGCGAACACCCACGCCGTCGATGTCGCGTTGTTTCCGCCGTTTCCCTACCTGCGCGAGGCCTGCGCGGCCGCCGCCGGATCGCGCATCGCGGTCGGCGGACAGGACGTCAGCGAACACGAATCCGGGGCGTTCACCGGCGAGGTGTCGGCGGCGATGCTGCGCGACATCGGCTGCGCGCTCGCGCTGGCCGGTCACTCGGAGCGCCGCCAGTACCATCGCGAGAGCGACGAACAGGTCGCGGCGAAGGTCGCCAAATCGCTCGAACATGACCTCGTGCCGGTGCTGTGCGTAGGCGAAACCCTCGACCAGCGCGAAGCGGGCCAGACGACCGCCGTGGTGTCGCGCCAGCTCGGCGCAGTGATCGCCCATTGCGGCATCGCGGCGTTCGAACGCATCGTGGTGGCCTACGAACCGGTCTGGGCGATCGGCACCGGGCGCACCGCCAGCCCCGCCCAAGCCCAAGAGGTCCACGCATTGCTGCGTAGCCAGCTTGCCAGGGACGATGCTAGAATTGCCGGTTCGACCCGCATCGTTTACGGCGGCAGCGTCAAACCCGGCAATGCCGCCGAGTTGTTCGCCCAAACCGATATCGATGGCGGCCTGATCGGTGGCGCGGCCTTGCAGGCCACCGACTTTCTTTCGATTTGTGCGGCGGCGGGCTGAAGCCGGCTTCCGTACGGGAACGACCAGATGCTGTTCACGATTTTCAGCGTGTTCTATGTGCTCATCGCGGCGGCGATGATCGTGCTGATCCTGATGCAGCGCGGTGACGGTGCCAACGCCGGGGCCAGCTTCGGCGGCGGCTCGTCGGGCACGGTATTCGGTGCGCGCGGTTCGGCCAGTTTCCTCACCCGCACCACCGCGGTGCTGGCGGGATTGTTTTTCGTGCTGAGCCTCGCCATGGGCATTTATCTCAGTCATCACGGCGTCGTGCCGAACACGCAGCAGGCGCTCGGCGTGATGGCAGGGGCGGGCAACTCGGCGCCGGCGGCTTCGTCATCGGCGGCGGCGCGCACCTCGCCGAACATCAACCCGCTGGCCGCACCGCCGCTGGGCAGCGCGCCCGCAAGCAGCGCCGCGCAGTCCGGCGTACCGGCCCAGCCTTCGGAAGTGCCGACAGCGCCGGCGTCCGGGAACGCCGCAGGCTCCGAAGTACCGGCCGCGCCGGCCAGGACCTCGGCACCGGCGGCGTCAGCGCCGGCCAGCAGCGCGCCCGTCGGTTCGCATTGATCGAAGTTTGGTTTTGGCGAATAGTCGCGCACATGGATGTGCGCGGTGTTTCTCAGGGACGAGTTTGAACACTCCACGCCCAGGTGGCGGAATTGGTAGACGCACTACCTTGAGGTGGTAGCGCTTAACGGCGTAGGGGTTCGAGTCCCCTCTTGGGCACCAATCGACGAACGCGCGATCGCGAACATTTCGCATCGCGCGTTTTCGTTTGTGGATCGCGATGATCGTGGTGCGCCGCGCGATGCGATCCATTCGCGATTGCCGGTGCGCGATTGCGACGCGCGCCGGTGCATGCGAAAATCCCGTAGCTAACGCGGACGGAATCGAATGCTCAACGGCTACTGGCCCATCCTGCTGTTCCTGATCGTCGCCGGCGGCATCGGCGTCGCGTTGATCGTGGTCGGCTTGCTGGCAGGTCCGCGCCGCCCGAGTGCCGAGAAATACTCGCCCTACGAGTGCGGCTTCGAAGCCTTCGAAGGCGCGCGCATGAAGTTCGACGTGCGCTACTACCTCATCGCGATCCTGTTCATCCTCTTCGATCTCGAAATCGCGTTCCTGTTTCCGTGGGCGACGGTGTTTTCGAAGATCGGCATCGTCGCGCTGATCGAAATGTTCACGTTCCTGCTGCTGCTGGTCGTGGGCTACGTGTACGTCTGGAAAAAGGGTGCATTGGAATGGGACTGATTTCCGCCATCGACAAGTCGATGCACAACCCGGTGCCGATCGGGAGGGTGGACGACATTCTGCGCCCGCAAGCCGACAATCCCATCGTGCAGCGCGGTTTCGGCGTCACCACCGTGGATGCCCTGTTCAATTGGGCGCGCACCGGTTCGATGTGGCCGATGACGTTTGGTCTGGCCTGCTGCGCGGTGGAGATGATGCACGCAGGCGCATCGCGACTCGATCTCGACCGCTACGGCGTGATCTTCCGACCCAGCCCGCGCCAGAGCGATGTGATGATCGTCGCCGGCACGCTGGTGAACAAGATGGCGCCGGCGCTGCGCAAGGTGTACGACCAGATGCCCGATCCGAAGTGGGTGATTTCGATGGGCAGTTGCGCCAATGGCGGCGGCTACTATCACTATTCGTATTCGGTGGTGCGCGGCTGCGACCGCATCGTGCCGGTCGACGTGTACGTGCCGGGCTGTCCGCCGACTGCCGAGGCGCTGGTTTACGGGATTCTGCAATTGCAGAAGAAGATCCGCCGCACCAACACCATCGCGCGGTGACCTGACCCATGAGTCAGACGACCCCCGAACAACTGACCGAGCGCCTGCGTGCGCGCTTCGGCGACAAGATCGACAACGTCGGCGTTGCGCATGCGCAAGCGACCATGGAAGTCACGCCGGCGGATCTGGCCGAGGTCTGCACCGCGCTGCGCGACGAAGCGGATTTCCGCTTCGCGCAATTGACCGACCTGTGCGGCGTTGATTTCCTCTCGTTCGGCGAGGACGAGTGGGCGACGTCGCAGACCGCAACGAACCAGGGCTTCGGCCGGGGCGTGCAGGGCGACAACGTGCAAGGCCGCTTCGGTTGGGAAGATCGCCCGAAGCATCCGCAGTTCCTGCGCCGCTTCGCTTCGGTGGTGCACCTGCTTTCCTACGAGCACAACATCCGCTTGCGCGTGCGCTGCTTCGCGCCGGAAGATGACCTGCCGGTATTGCCGACGCTCACGGGCGTGTGGCCGGTCGCCGACTGGTACGAACGCGAG
>JAICIW010000047.1 GCA_025928735.1 Rhodanobacteraceae bacterium
CACTCGGCGATCTTCGGTGCACTCGATGCGCTGCAGGCTGGCGAAGCCATGCGCTTCGTCAACGACCACGACCCGATTCCCCTGCTGCACCAGATGCAGCAACGCTACGGCGACCGCATCGAGGTGATCTATCAGGCCCGCGGCGGCGACGGCCCCGTGGTGATCGATTTCGTGGTCACGCAGTAATGGCCTTTCCGGATTTCTTCGCCGAAGTACCGGCGCTCAAGTTGCACGACGGGCTCGCGCAACTGCTGGGCGCCAGCGACGACGGCGTGATCGAGTACCACTACGCCGACGCGGTGAGGCTGGCCGGGCACTCCTGCCCCACTGTCGCCGGCGGGTGGCTCAGCGCGCGCGCCGGGCTGCGCCACCTGTACGGCGTCGAGCTGCCCGAGCGCGGCGGCATCAGCGTGTACCTCAACGATGCGGAAAACGCCGGCGTCACCGGCGTGATCGGCCAGGTGCTGACGCTCGTCACCGGCGCGGCCGCCAAAAACGGTTTCAATGGACTGGGCGGCCGCCAAGTGCGCAGCAACCTTCTGCACTACGCACAGGGCGACGTCGCCGGCGTGCGCTTCAAGCGCAACGACACCGGCGCCGAGGTCGAAATCGAAATCGACACCGGCACCGTATCCGGCGACCCGATGATGCGCCCGTTGATGCAGTTGACCATGACCGGCCAAGCCGACGCCGCACAGCGCCGCGAATTCGGCCGCCTGTGGCAGGATCGTGTTCGCCGATTGCTGATCGACCACGCCGACGATCCGGCGGTGGTGAAGGTTCGGGTATTCGCGTGACCGCTTGCCGCTGACCGCAGCCAATTCCGCCGAGCACAAGTCACAAGCCCCTGACTGCCTGCGCCACCGCGCGGAACAGCGCGCGCCCCTTGTTCATGGTTTCCTCGTACTCGGCCGCGGGATCGGAGTCGTACACGATGCCGGCGCCGGCCTGCACGTGCAGGCGGCCGTCCTGGATCACGGCGGTGCGGATCGCGATGGCGGTGTCGGCGTCGCCCCACCAGCCGATCCATCCGATCGCGCCGGCGTAGATGTTGCGCTTGAACGGTTCCAGTTCCTGGATGATCTCGATGGCGCGGATCTTGGGCGCGCCGGACAGTGTGCCGGCCGGAAAGGTCGCGCGCAGCACGTCCATGTAGCTGGTACCGGGGCGCAACGTGCCTTGCACCTGCGACACGATGTGCATGACGTGCGAGTAGCGTTCGATCGCGAAGGAATCGCTGACCTCGACGCTGCCGGTTTCGCTGATGCGGCCGATATCGTTGCGGCCGAGATCGATCAGCATCAGGTGCTCGGCGCGTTCCTTGGGATCGGCCAGCAATTCTTTTTCCAACGCCGCGTCGTCTTCCGGCGTCGCCCCGCGCTTGCGGGTGCCGGCGAGCGGCCGCACGATCACTTTGCCATCCTTCAATCGCGCCAGGATTTCCGGCGACGAGCCGACGATCTGCGTTTCGCCGAGATCCAAAAAGTACATGTATGGCGATGGATTCAACGCACGTAGCGCGCGATACACATCCACCGGTCGTGCATTGAACCCGATGCTGAGGCGTTGCGAAGGCACGACCTGGAACACGTCGCCAGCGCGGATGTATTCCCTGCAGCGTTCCACCATCGCCTCGAACGCTTCTTTGGTGAACGACGATTTGAAGTCGCGTTCGTCCAGCACTGCACCGTGCGCAGGCCTCGGATACGCCGCACCACCCTGGCGCAGGTGGTGCGCCAGCGCATCGAGCCGTCGCTGCCCGCGCGCATACGCGTGCGGGCGCGAGGGGTCGGCGTGCACGATCAAGTACAAGCGTCCCTTCAGGTTGTCGAAGACCGCGACTTCCTCGGCCAGCACCAAAAGAATGTCGGGCGTGCCGAGCTCGTCGGCGCGATTCCAGTTGGCGAGGCGCGGTTCGGCGTAGCCGACGGTTTCGAATCCGAAATAGCCGACCAGCCCGCCCGTGAAGGCCGGCAGGTCCGGCAGGTGCGGCACGCGATATTCGACGCGCAGGCGCTCGACCTCGGCCAGTGGATCGTCCACCTCGCGCGTTTCGACCACCGAACCATCTTCGATCACGGTCAGCGCATGCGCACGAAAACTGAAGATTCGCCGCGCCGGCAGGCCGATGATCGAGTAGCGCCCCCAGTTGGCGCCGCCTTCGACCGATTCCAGCAGGAACGTGTACGGACCGTCGGCGAGCTTCAGGTACACCGACAGCGGCGTGTCGAGATCCGACAGCACCTCGCGCACCAGCGGAATGCGGTTGTGGCCCTCGCGGGCGAGGGCGTCGAATTGGTCCTGATCGATCACGAATTTTCCTTGGAAACGGAAATGCTTGAACCGACAAAACCAGGCTCTGCACACGAAGCGGCTGTTGTGAAAAGTCAGGCCATGGAAGGCCGTTCTGGTATCCAACGCAGCGACGGATTCCGCCCAGCAGTCGGGCAAGCGGTGCAGCGATCAGGGATGATCGCACAAACATTGAAAATCAGGCCACAGATGGCCATTCTGGTGTTTCATTCCGCGAGGAGTGGCCCATCAAGGAGCACACATTGTGCTGCGTTCATGGATGAACGCAAAAGAATTTCTATTCGCTTTCCCGTCGCCGCATCCCGCGCAGCACCATTTCGAAACTGACGCCATCCTCGTCGTTGTGTGCCGCCACCCGACCCTGGTGCAGTTCCGCCACCAGCCGTACGACATACAGCCCCAGGCCGAGGTGCGGCGTGCCGGCCTTGGCGCCCACACCGCGCACGCTGATCAGCGAATCGAACAGTTGACCCTGCATGGACTCGGGCAGGTGCGGCCCCTTGTTCGACACCACGATGCGCGCCTCGTCATCGTCCCGTTCGAGCGCGATCCGGATCCAGCCATCCGCCGCCGTGAACGACAGCGCGTTGTCGAACAATTTGTCCAATGCCTGCGCGATGAGTTCGGGTGTGCCGTAAAGCGGAACGGGCTGGTCAGGGATCACGCATTGCAGGTCGCGCGCGCCGGACAGTGACCGGTACGCTTCGGCGCAGCCGCGCACCACCTGCGCCAGGTCCATGTCTTCACCATCGGCCGACGCCATCGCGCGTTCCATGCGGCTGGCTTCGCTCATCGCACGCACGATCGCCCCGATCCGCGCCGCGCCGTCGCGGGCGCGCGTGAGATACGGCAGCGCGTCGGGCGGCAGCCCCGCATGTTCCAGGTTTTCCAGCGACGAGCGCACGATCGCGAGCGGTGTGTTGAGTTCGTGCGAAAGGTTGGACGCGAGTTTCCGCAGGTATTCGGTGTAGGTGCCGATGTATTCCAGCAACCGCGACAGGCTGCGTGCAAGATCGCCCAGCTCGTCGCGGTCGTCCACCAGCGGCAGGCGTTCCAGCGCGAGGCTTTCGTGGTGCTGCGCCTGCTCGGCGGCATCGCGCAGGCGCCCGATCCGCACCGACAGCCATGTCGCGAACGCAAACAGCACCGCGCCCGCGATCAGCAACACCGCGACGCTGGCCAGCATCAGTCCCAACAACGCACGGTTGGTCAAAAGCGGCAGCGCCTGGCTGGATTGCTCCAGTACCAGCGCGCCGCGGTTCTGGCCACGCACGTCCAGCGGCACCGCAACCGTCAGCACCACGCTGCCGGCGGTGTCGCCACCACGCCAGTTGGCGGTGGCCTGCCCGTCCAGCGCTTGTTGCACGTCCGGCTCGGAAAGGTGCGGAATGTCGCGCGGCAGGTGCTGGCGCTGATCGAGCGAGGGCACCACCAGCAGATCGGACAGCACCCGCTGCAACCATGGGAAGCGGCTGGGCTTGGGCTTGTGCATTTCCAGCATGCTGCCGCCTTCGCCGAGTACCCAACCATCGGCGCTGAGCAGGCGGACCCGCACGCCGCTGGGCGCAAGCTGGGTCAGGTCGTTCGACAGCGCGGGCGACAGGCTGAGCAGCGGCCGCAGGTCGGGCTTGCCGCCGTCGAAACGCGTGGGCGCATTGGCATCGAACACGCCGATGCCAAGTTGGTCGGGCGCCTGCGCACGCGGAATGCGCAGTTCGATCTGGTACGCCTTGCCGGTATCCATCCATTGCCCGCTGATCTGATCAGGCAGGCCGTGCACCCGCGCATCCAGAGGACGTGCGAGGAACGCGCCCGACGTCGCGCTCGACAAGAGATAGCTGCGCTGGCGATTGCCGCGCACCAGTTGCAGCACCACGTGGTCGGCTTCCACTGCCGCGGCGTCCTGCGCGTCGAGGCGCGTCTGCGTTGCATCGGCGACATTGATGCGCATGTACAGCCACGCCGGATCATTGGCGAGCTGCACCGCCACCCCTTGCCACGGATGCTGCGCCCACCGCCCCATCGAGGCCCAGTCACGCTCGGAGCCGTCGACCACGATCGGCTGCGTCACGCGCTGCACGTACCAGTTCTGTCCGGTGTTCGGCAAATCCGCGCCGACCGCGACCAAGCCGCGGTCCAGCGCGAACGCGATCGCCAGCAGCGCCTGTTCCTGACTGTTGCGCAGCAGGTGCTCCATCTGCCGCACGTACAGCCAGCCCGCCCACGGCAACGCCAGCGTGGACAGCGCGACCAGCAAAAGTTTGCGGCGAAGGGTCATGCAAAGCCGGGAGGGGAAAACCGGGACAGCTTAGCCCAAGCGTGTTTGCGTCCGATGTCCTCGACGGACCATCCAGGGCGGCTGTTGTGAAAAGTCAGGCCATGGATGGCCGTTCTGGAATCGCAAATGCACAGGCGCCGGATCTCGCTGTGCCATGATCAAAGCGGCGTTCATGGACGAACGCACAAGAATTACGGAAAGTCAGGCCATGGATGGCCGTTCTGGTGCAGCCGATCGCAATGTCCACCACGCGGCTGTCGGGTTACGGTACACAGCGTTCACGGATGAACGCACAGCTATGGCTTCCAGCGATAGCCGACTCCGTGCACCGTCTCGATCGCATCGAAGGCGGGATCGACGGCCAGGAATTTCTTGCGAATGCGTTTGATGTGCGAAGTGATGGTGGCGTCGTCCACGACCAACTCGGCGTCGCGCATCAGCTGGTCCCGATTCTTCACGTGGCCAGGGAAGCGCACCAGCGTATGCACCATCCAGAACTCGGTGACGGTAAGAGGCACATCGACGTCGTTCCAGGTGACGCGCATCCGCTCGGCTTCGAGTTTCAACGGCCCGTGCTCGACCACCGTTTCGGTGGGTGCCGGGGCCTTCTGCGATTCCACACGCCGGAACAATGCGCCAATGCGCGCGGCGAGCTGGTGGAAGCTGGTGTCTTTGCTGAGGTAATCGTCGGCGCCCAACCGCAACCCCGAGATCACGTCGAAATCGGAATCGCGCGCAGTCAGGAAAATGATCGGCAATGTCGCCGACTTCGCCCGCAATTCGCGGCACAGGTCGAAGCCGCCTTCGGGTTCATCGGCGAGGCCGATGTCGATGATCACCAGTTCCGGCATGCGGTTGGCGAACGCGCCGGAGGCTTCCCCGCGCGAGGCAAAGCCACGCACCTCATAACCGATGCGCGACAGCGCCTCGACGTAATTGGCGCGGATGGACGGCTCGTCCTCCACGATGGCGATGGCGCGAGCCATGCATTTCTCCTTGTCCATGCGGTCGCGCCCGCGAGCCGCTGCAGCGCGAGCGTGCGCCATGCCAGCGTACCGCGCAACCCACCCATCCGGGCTGCCCGCGTTTTGCCACAAATCGCCCGCTTTTCGCCCCTGTCGCGCCCCAGGCGCTGCGCCGGCCGAGTGCCAAATGATCGTCAGTCGGTACTCCTGCCGTGGATGTCGACAGTGGAACACCCCCGCGCTGGCGCCGGAGACGCACCCGGCCACTGACACCGGAAGGCGTCCAGCGCGGTGGACCACGCAAGATTCGAGGCGCCCTCTTCCGCCTCCTGAGTTCTTTCCTCTCCTGGTCGGCCGCGGCCTCGGTGTGCAAGCACCGGGGCCGTTGGCTTGGCTGGTGCGTTCGTCCTTGAACGCTGCTTCGTTGAGCACCCAAGCGAGCACCGGGATCGCCGTGCTCTGTCAATCCAGAACGCCCATCCATGGGCTGACTTTTCACCAACAGCCGCTTCGTGCGTGACTCTGCAGCACACGCCAAAAAATCCCGTTGGTTTTTATTTGCGTTTATTTGCGTTCATTTGCGTACGACTGCTTTTCGATTCACCCAACTGCCTTGCGCATGGCGACAATGGTTTTTTTGTAATCGTCGCTGCCGAAGATGGCGGAGCCGGCGACGAACGCATCGGCGCCGGCACGCGCGATTTCGCCGATGTTGTCGGTCTTCACGCCGCCATCGACTTCGAGATGGATGGCGCGACCGCTGCGATCGATGATTTCGCGTGCGCGTTTCAGTTTTTCCAGCGCGGAAGGAATGAAGGCCTGCCCACCGAAACCCGGATTCACGCTCATCACCAGCACGATGTCGACCTTGTCCAGCACATAGTCCAGCCAGTCCAGCGGCGTCGCCGGATTGAACACCAGTCCCGCCTTGCAGCCGTGCTCGCGGATCAACGACAGCGTGCGGTCCACGTGTCGCGTCGCTTCCGGATGAAAGCTGATCGATGTGGCGCCCCCCTTGGCAAAGTCCTGCGCGATCCGGTCGACGGGTTCCACCATCAGGTGCACGTCCATGGGCGCCGTGACGCCGTAGTCGCGCAGCGCCTTCAGCACCATCGGCCCGATCGTGAGGTTGGGCACGTAATGATTGTCCATCACGTCGAAGTGGATCCAGTCGGCGCCGGCATCGATCACGGCGTCGACTTCCGCGCCGAGCTTGGCGAAGTTGGCCGAAAGAATGGATGGAGCGATCACACAGGGTTGTCTGGCCATGAATTGATCCAGCTATCTGAAGCCGCGCTCGGATTGTATGCGCTCCCACGCCGCGTTGATCTCGCTGGCGCGCAGTTCGGCGCGACGACGCAGATCTTCCGGCATGTTGCCGAGGCGATCGGGATGATATTCGCCGATCAGCTTGCGATACGCACGCTTGATGGTGCGCTGGTCGGCGTCGCGCGCCACGCCCAGCACCGCGTACGGGTCGGGGCCATTGTTGCGCGGCGCGGGACGATAACCCTGCTGCTGGGACCAGCCGCCGGCGTGCGCCCAATCGCCCGTGCGCGCGCCCGCGTTCCACGCAAAGCCTTTCATCGCCAGCAGCGCCACCAACTGGATTTCGCTGATGCGCAGCGAGAATGCCACCCGCTTCAGCACCTGCAGTTTCTCGTCGTTGAGCGGGCCGTCGGCCAGCGCGACATCGCACAGCATGTCGAGGAACGGCATCACCGAGCTGCGCCGCGGCAGGCACCATGCCCGCAGGTCCACCAGCGTGCGCGAAATATCGAAGCCCGGCGCCTTGCCGCGGTTGAACGCGTCGATCGCACGCCGCCGCCACAGCGGGTCCAGTTCCAGACGCGTCATCAGCTTTTCGGCGATCGCCACTTCCGCTTCGGATATGCGCCCGTCGCTCTTGGCCAGCGCACCCATCAACGCGAACAGCGGCTCGATGTAGCCATCCTTGCCGCCGGTATGCGTGAGCCCGCCCAGCCAGCCGCTGTCGAACACCAGGTGCCCGATCACCAGTCCCAGTACGGCAGCGCCGAAATCGCCGCGCGTCACCACCAAGCCGATCACGAACCCGATCAGCTTGCCCCAGATCCTCATGGGTTCTCCGCCTGCGTCGGTTTGCACGGCGACTGCGCCGCGAACCACCGCGCCAGCGCCTGCATGTCTTTTTCGGTCAGCGGCCCGGCGGCTGCGCGCATCACCGGCACTTTGCGCTCGCCGTTGCGGTAGCCGTGCAGCGCCTGCAGCAGATATTGATATGGCTGGCCCGCCAAATTGGGCGCGCCGGGAATGCGCGCATGGCCATCCTCGCCATGACAGGCGGCGCACAAGCCGAGCTGTGCCGGTTGCGGCGGCAGCGGCGCCGCCTGCGCCAGGGCCAGCGGCACAAACGCGAGCAGCAGAAAGGTCCAGGGCGATTTTCGCATCGCCCCAGTTTATCAGCCGGGCGCCCGCATTCCGCCTGCCCGAAGCACATCGCTACAATGCGCATTTGCTACCCGCGGAGCGAAGTCGTGCCCACCACCCTGCTGCAATCGGATTTGCCCGGTCTCGAACTGCTGCACCGCGGCAAGGTGCGCGACGTCTACGCATTGTCCGGCGACCGGCTGCTGATCGTTGCCAGCGATCGCCTGTCCGCGTTCGACGTGGTGCTGCCCGATCCGATTCCCGGCAAGGGCGAGATGTTGACGCAGGTTTCCAATTTCTGGTTCGGCAAGACCGCGCATCTGGTGCCGAATCACTTGACCGGCACGCCGGTGGCCGAAGTGCTGCCTCAAGGCGCCGATCCGGCCTTGTACGAAAAGCGCGCAGTGGTGGTCAAGCGCCTGAAGGCGTTGCCGGTCGAGGCGATTGCACGCGGTTATCTGATTGGCTCGGGCTGGAAGGACTATCAGCGATCGGGCCAGCTGTGCGGCATCGAGCTTCCCGCCGGCTTGAAGCAGGCCCAGCAACTGCCGAAACCGATCTTCACCCCGTCCACCAAGGCACCCAAGGGCACGCACGACGAGAACATCGGCTTCGATGCCGTCGAGGATCTGCTCGGTGCCGATCTTGCGAGAAAGGTGCGCGACGCCACGCTGGCCATCTACACCTTCGCCGCGAAGTACGCCGCCGAGCGCGGCATCATCATCGCCGACACCAAGTTCGAATTCGGCACCGACGCGAACGGCAAGCTGTACGTGATGGACGAGATGCTGACGCCGGACTCTTCTCGCTTCTGGCCGGCGGACCAATACGAGGTCGGGATCAGCCCGCCCTCCTACGACAAGCAGTTCGTGCGCGATTACCTTGAAACCCTGGACTGGGACAAACGTGCGCCCGGCCCGAGGCTTCCGCGCGAAGTGATCGCGGGCACCGCGGCGAAATATGCCGAAGCCTTGCGCAAACTGGCTGGCATCGAGCTCGATTAAGCTACCCCCATCAGGGCGCGCGCTGCATACTGGCGTCGTGTCGCGCCACCGACAAAGCTCGACCACGATGCGCACGATCAACGACTGGTTCGCCAGCTACAGCGCCGATCACCAACACCACACCAATCGCGCGATCCATTGGGTGTGCGTGCCGGTGATCATGTGGGCGGTGATCGCCGCGTTGTGGACGATCCCACCGATCCTGCCGCAATGGTTCCGGCCGGGACTCTGGGCGGTGCTGGCGATGTTCGCGGCGTTCCTGTTCTACCGCCGGCTGTCACGCAATCTCGCCTACGCGATGGCGCTCGTGTTCATCGTGAGCGGCGCGATCGCGTGGGCGCTGTACGGCGCGCTGGGGCCGCGCTCGCTACTGATCCTCGCCGCCGTGCTGTTCGTCGTGGCGTGGATCGGGCAATTCATCGGCCACGCGATCGAAGGGCGGCGCCCCGCATTCCTCACCAATGTCGTGCAACTCCTGATCGGCCCGGCTTGGCTGATGGGCAAGCTGATGCGCAGGTTCGGCATCGGGTACTGAGGGCGCACGATGTAGGTTGGGCTGATTCCGGATTTATCCGGAAGAAGTCCAACATTGCGGCAGCGTGTCAATGTTGGGCCATGCTTCGAGGATGTTGGGCTTCCGCCGATGAAGCCGGCGTCAGCCCAACCTACCCGTTCGCGAGATCGCGATTGAGCAACGCCGCCAATCTCTCACCCGCCTGCCGCAGGCGTCGTTCGGCGACCGGCAGTTCGCGATCGACGTAGGCTTGGCTGATTGTGTGGGCGTCGGGATAGACGCCGCCATCGCGATCGATGCGGCAGCTTTCTTCCGCCCATTCCTCGGGCGTTCCGCCGGTCGCGACGGGCACGCGTTCGGCCTCGAGTTTGCGCGCGTACCGCGCGGCAGAAAGATGCGCGGTATCCAGCATCGTCGAATCCCAGGTCCGGTGCAAGTTGCTGCCGCGTCCATGCCAGCGCACCTGGAAATCGTTGCCGCCGGCGTCGTGACGAAAGCTGGCGTGCAGTGGCTGGTGGATGTCACCCACGAAGTGCACCACGAAGGCCAGCGCCTCGGAGCGCGCGGTCTGGCTATTGGCGCGATTCGCGAGGACCGCGGAATACTTGTCGATGGCGGCGACCACGCATTCGCCGTCGCGGCAATCGC
>JAICIW010000284.1 GCA_025928735.1 Rhodanobacteraceae bacterium
CGAAAACATGGCCACCATTCGTTGTGACATCGTCAGCGCCGAAGCCAACATTTTCCATGGCGATGTGACCATGGTCATCGCCAGCGGCGAAGCCGGCGAACTCGGTATCGCGCCGCGTCACGAACCGCTGCTGACGCGTCTCAAGCCGGGCCAGGTCGAAGTGGTCGGCGAGGATGGCAAGCGCCAGTCGTACTACGTGTCGGGCGGCATCCTCGAGGTGCAGCCGAACGTGGTCACCGTACTTGCCGACGCCGCGTTGCGCGCCGACGAGATCGACGAGGCCTCGGCGCGGCGCGCCAAGGAAGAGGCCGAGCGCGTACTCGCCAATCGCGGCGAAGCCAAGACCGTCGAGCAAGCGCAGGAACAACTCACCCAGGCCGTCGCGCAGTTGCAGGCGCTGGAACGCCTGCGCCGCAACCTGCAACACTGATCGGATTCCCGAGTGAAACGCCGGCCCATGGTCGGCGTTTTTGTTTGGCGGCGCGAAGCGTCAAAGTCCCGCGTCGCGGCACATCCTGTCGATCCGCCACCGAGGCTCGCCAGGTTCGACGGCTGTTCGCAATCAAGGGCTGCAGCATGGGGCCGCGGCCATGGACGATGTCCGTCCGACGCTGAGCCGATGGTGCGCCGGTCGCCGCGGAAGGCGCCGATCACCAGCCGTCCGTTTCCTCTCCTCGTGCAATGGGATCGTGCGCGTGGATCTGCTTGTAGCGACCGGAAAAGAAAATCAACGGTTGCGCCTCGGGGCCATGCGCCAGGTGCTCGATTTCCGCGATGAACAACAGGTGATCGCCTGCGGGATGTATGTCGATCACGCGTGCCACCATCTGCGCGAGGCTGTCCCCGAGCAACGGTGTGCCTTGGTGGTCATCGAAACGCACCTCGACGTCCTTCTCCGGGCGATTGGCGAAATGCGGGCCCAGCTTGCGCTGCTGTTCCGAAAGGATGTTGATGCCGCAGCGGCCGCCCATCCGCATGTGCTTGACGAAAACCGACGCACGACGCACCGAGATCAGGACCAAGGGCGGATCCAGCGACACGGACATGAACGAGTTGACGGTCATCCCGGCGGGTTGCCCGCTGCGCATGAAGCTCACCACCGTCACGCCCGTGGCAAACCGACCCATGACGCGGCGGAACAGGGTCGGGTGGATCGGGCGCCCTTGTTCGATGCTGTGGACCATGGAATTTCAGCCAGATCGTGAGGCAGGTAGTGGCTTTCGATGCGGGTCCCCGACCTGAACGGGCTCCGCCGGGACCCAGCGCAGTCCGGCGGGCTCCCCCGACATTCATTGTGTCAGCGCTTTTGGGCAATTTCAGGCATGTTTCGTGCAGGGAATCACCGATCCATCAGCTTCGGAGCTCCCGGAAATTTGAACTGCGTCACATTTGTAGTATAAGAGCGCTTCACTCCGCCAGCCTTTTTGGCGAACCGCGAGGACCGGCCAGGAGAGGTAGGCCAGCACGTGGATCCACGATTGTCGACAGGGAACGTTGAGATGGCGGGTCACGCGATTGCGATTCCCGCGCCACCGCGCACCGTTTTGCCTTCGTCGCGTCACGACGAAGCGTTGACGGTCGGTGACCTAGCATGAGCGGCCGTGCCTCGACGCCCAGATGCATGATTCCGGTCAGTACAGTCGACCGGGGGCGGCTTGCGCGACGTGAAGAACGTGTGCGGCAGACGTTTTCGCGGGTTGGTGGACCATGATGTTTGGGCGATGCTGAAACCGGGAGGACAAACAAGTGAAGTCGATACTCAGGAACACCCTCGTATGGATTGCGATTGCGTCGATGTCGGCGCTGCTCGGTGCCTGCGCCAGCGTTCCCGCCCCTGCGGTGTCCGCGACGTCGGCGCCATCGGCCGAGCACTACATCATCGGGCCGGGAGACGCGCTTGAAATCTACGTACGCGACAATCCGACGCTGACCACCACCGTCCCGGTGCGACCGGATGGGCGCATCTCGATTCCGTTGGTGCAATCGATCATGGCGGCCGGCAAAACGCCGGATCAGTTGGCCGATGACCTGCAGCAAGAGCTTGGTCGCTACATCCGCTCGCCGCTGGTCACGGTCATCGTCAAAAGCTTCGTCGGGGCCTACAGCCAGCAGGTCCGGGTGGTCGGTCAGGCGGTGACGCCCAAGTCGGTGCCCTACCGGAACGGCATGACCGTATTGGACCTGATGATCGATGTCGGCGGCCTTACCAAGTTCGCCGCAGGCAACAGCGCCAAGATCGTGCGGCATCTGCCCGATGGCAAGGAAGAGACCATCCCGGTGCGGCTCGGTTCGCTGATGAACGGTGAAGTCAAATACAACGTCGCCATGCGGCCCGGCGACATCCTGATCATCCCCCAATCGCTGTTTTGATGCTGCAGAGGAAGGGGGCGCGGCGACACTCGAACGGTTACCGGACAGGCGATGCAGAATTCATCCTTCGATTTGCATGAATTGTTCCAGCAGGTGATGCTGGAGGTGCGTGCGGCGTGGCGCTATCGCTGGCATGCGCTGGTGCTCGCATGGAGCGTGATGATCGTGGGCGCGATGCTGGTGTTCAGTCTACCCAACCAGTACGCATCCAGCGCGCAGGTTTATGCGGATACCAATTCGTTGAACAATCCGCTGCTGCGCGGCATCGCCGTGCAACCCGACCTCCGGGGGCGGCTGGATGTGATTACCCGCACCCTGCTCTCGCGTCCCAACCTCGAAACGGTGGCCGACAAGACCGGCCTGTCGCTGCGGGGCGTCACCCCAGCCGACAAGGACGCGTTGCTGGTGAAGTTGGGCGCTGCCGTCCAGATCAAGGGTGCCGGAGCGACGAATCTTTACAACATCAGTTATTCCGATACCGATCCGGCCATGGCGCAGAAAGTCGTGCAGGCGTTCGTGGAAATCCTCATGAACAATACGCTCGGCGAGAACACGGCGTCCAACGCCTCGGCTCAGACCTTCCTGCAGCAGCAGGTCGACGATTACAACAAGCGTCTCAACGACGCGGAGCAGAAGCTGGCGGATTTCAAGAAAGCCAATCTCGGCAATCTTCCGAGCCAGGGTGGCGCGGACTATGCCACGCGGCTGCAGGCTGCCGAGGCCCGGTTGCAGGAGCTGGAGGGTCAGTATGCCGCCGCCGCGGCCGGGCGGCCGGTGGTGGTGGGGCGCGCGGCATCGAGCACGAGTGACCTCGACAAGCAGATCGCCGCGTACAAGCAGAAGCTGGAAGATCTGTTGCTGAAATACACCGACGAATACCCGGATGTGGTTTCCACGCGGCGCATGATCAAACAGCTCGAGGCTCGACGGGACACGCTGCGGCGGCACCCGGGCAGTGCGACGGTCGCCGAAGCGCCAACCGGCGCCGGCAGAACGTCGGGTGCAAACAGCTTCAGCGCGCACAGCCTGGCCGCACAGGTCGCCGCGCAAAAACGCCAGATCGACGACCTCAAGAGCAATGCCGACAAGATCACCGACGCACAGGTGAAGTTGCAGCAGCTTACGCGCGATTACGATGTCACCCGCAAGCAGTACGACGAGTTGATGTCACGTTTGAATACCGCGCAACTTTCGCAGGACGCGACGCAAAGCGGCAACAAC
>JAICIW010000430.1 GCA_025928735.1 Rhodanobacteraceae bacterium
ACCCACACGCCCCACGGCGTGAGGTTGGTCGCCTTGTCGGCGGTTTCGAAGTTGCGGTAGCCCCACCAGTGACCGAGGCCGTTCACGACACCCGCAGCCCAGAACGGAATCCACACCATCTGCAGCGCCCAGATCGCGCCACCGAGCACGCCGAACAGCGCCAGATCGATGATCGCGAGCAGCGCGATGCCGAGCATTGGATGCGGGGTGTAAAGGTGCCGCTCGATCCAGTCATCGGGCGTGCCGCGACCATACTTCTGAAGGTCAGCTTCGTTGGCGGCCGCGACCCGATACAACTCCGCGCCCTCGAAAAATACCTTGCCGATGCCGGCGACCTGCGGACTGTGCGGATCTTCCGCGGTTTCACAGTGCGCGTGGTGCTTGCGGTGCACCGCCACCCATTCCTTGGTGACCATGCCGGTGCTGAGCCAGTTCCAGAAGCGCAGGAAGTGCGAAACGACGGGATGGAAATCCACGCCGCGGTGCGCCTGACTGCGATGCAGGTACAAGGTGACGGCGAAAATGGTGAACTGGGTCGTGACCAGCACGTAGAGAAGAATGGCAAGCCAGCCGGCGTTGGCCAGGCCATGCGCGGCAAAATTGAGGAAAGCGTCTAACATCACGGGATGGGCGGCAGCCGAGGAAGGGGAACCCTGTAGCAACGAGTCTAGGGGAGACGCCCCGATATCGCTACAGGCTTGCCTAAACAATGTGATGACCGCAACAATTATTTCAATGCCCCTTGCGTACAAATAATCGGATGGCAACGTCACCGGCGCTGCTGCAACTTGATCATGTAAGCCGCCGGCTGTCCGGACGCGAGGTGCTTCATGACGTCTCGTTCAGCTTGCAGCGCGACGACGTGCTGGGCCTGCTCGGCGTGAACGGCGCCGGCAAATCGACGACGTTGGCGATCGTTGCGGGCGTCTTGCAACCCGACGCGGGAACCGTGCGCATCGACGATCGCGTCGTGAACGACGATCTTCGCACCATACGCGCGCGCATCGGCTGGGTGCCGGAGAGCGTGCCGCTGTGGCCGGAACTGACCGTTTCGGAATCGCTCGATGCCTGCGGCCGATTGCGCGGCTTGTCGAAACCGGCGCGCAAGACGGCCTGCGAACGCGAACTCGCGCGGCTGGAACTGGAAAGCGTCGCGCAGCGCCTGTGCGGTCAGTTGTCGTTGGGCCTGAAGCGCCGCGTGGGTTTGGCGCAGGCGCTGCTGCACGAACCGGATTTGCTGGTCCTCGACGAACCCGGCAATGGACTCGATCCGGTGCAGACCGCGCAATTGCGCCACCTGATCGCCAAACTTTCACCCGAGCGCGGCATCATCCTGTCCAGCCACGAGTTGGCCGAAGTCGAAGCGACCTGCAATCGCGTGGTGATCCTGCACCACGGCCGCGTGCGCCACGACGCGCCGCTGGATGCGAGCTTTGATGACCGGCGCGGCAAGCTCGACGCGCAGTTCCGCGCGATTGCCGCGCAACCCGCGAGCGCCGCCGCATGAGCGCATTCACGATCGCGCGCATCGACCTGAAGCGTCTGGCGGTACGTCCGTTCGCGTGGACGCTGGCCGGCATCACGCTGGCGATGATGGCGTGGCAATTCCTGCTGGGCGTGTCGGCGTTCATGCATGCGCAGCCGACGGTGCCGGGGCC
>JAICIW010000068.1 GCA_025928735.1 Rhodanobacteraceae bacterium
CAACATGCGCGTCAGCAGCGCCGCGCTGCGTCCGCAGCCGATCGCGATGTCGGGCCACGGCGCCGCAAAGCCCGCGCGATCGCGCGGTGCCAGCGCCAGCCGCCCGCCCGGAATGCGCCGCGGCGCGAACCATGCCCACGGCGCGCGCAGCGGCAGCGCCAGCACCCGCGCCGGCACGCCCAGCGCCGACGCGAGCGCCAGCGCCTGGCGTTCGTTGCCGGCGGCGCCGTCGCTGATGACCCAGGTGGTTTGAGGCGGGCGTGGCATCCGTCGCGCGCGATGAGGGGGATGGTGATTATGCGGGAGATCGCGCGGCGGATAGACTCGAGACATCCGGTACGGGATCCGTGGGACGACGCGCGCGATGCTCGGCACGCCTGAAATTGCCATCCGTCTGTTGCTGGCCGCCGCGCTCGGTGCGGTGATCGGCTTCGATCGCGAGCGCCACACCTGGGCCGCGGGCCTGCGCACCCACATGCTGGTGTGTCTCGGCGCGGCGCTGCTGATGATGGTGTCCGCCTATGCGTTTTCGGACATCCTGCAGCAGTGGCCGCGGGTGGTGCTGGACCCGTCGCGCATCGCGGCGCAGGTGGTCAGCGGCATCGGCTTCCTCGGCGCCGGCACCATCATGTTCATGCACCGCGAGAACGTGATCCGCGGACTGACCACCGCAGCCGGCTTGTGGACAGTGGCGGCGATCGGGCTGGCGGTCGGTGGCGGCATGTACGTGGCAGCGACGATCGCGACCGGCGTGGCGTGGGTGATCCTGGCGGCGCTGAAGCCGCTGGAACGGCGTTTCGCGCTGCGCAAGACCATGCCGCAGGTGCAGGTGCGTTTTGTCGACCGCGCCTCACTGGCCGCGATCGAGCGCGTGCTGAGGGACCGCGAACTGAGCGCCAGCACCGTCGTCACGCGGCGCGTGCCTGACGATGGCGACGAGGTGACGGTGGAATTCGCGCGCGGCTTCGAGCGGGCGGCGCTGGGTGATCTGGCCGACGCGCTGCGCGCGCTGCCGGGGGTTCAAGGGGTGTCGCTGGACGTCACTTCGCGCGCGGGGTGACGCGGAGCGTCGGCGTGCTGCGTTAGAATTCTCGTTTATTCAAGCCGACGCCGCTTGGCGGCGCGGCTTGCTTCACAACGCTCTGGATGGATTCCAAACATGTCTTCCCAGCCAGTTTCCAGTTTTCCCGTCGGCGAACCCGCCAACGCCAAGCGCCGTTACGAGATCACCGAAGCGGACCTGCCGCTGGCCTGCCCGCTGCCGGAAATGACGCTATGGAACTCGCATCCGCGCATCTACCTGCCGATCGTGGATGACGGCGGCGCCACGGTGTGCCCGTATTGCGGCGCGGAGTACGTGCTGAAGCGCGCCGACGCGTCTGACTGATCGGCAACGCCGCGCGCCGCGTCCATGTGGCGTGCCTTGCGTTCGGGTCGGCGGTCGGGGTCGCTGCGGCCGGCAGTTTTGGCGATCGTCCCGGCGCCTCGCGACGGGCTGCGATCACCGTCTTCATTGCAATCCCGCGGCCGCCGTGCCTCGGCGCATTTCTTGCATACTTCTTGGGCATGCCCATCGCCCTCGTCCCCCCGGGACCCGTGACCGAGCCCGCCGCCACGCCGCGCCACCTGACCGTCGTCCAAGTGCTGCCGGCGCTGGAGAATGGTGGTGCCGAGCGTTCGACGCTGGAAGTCTCGCGCGCGCTGGTTGCGGCAGGACATCGCTCGGTGGTGATTTCCTCGGGCGGGCGCATGGTGGAGCGGCTGGAACGTGAAGGCGGCGAGCACGTCGTGCTGGATGTCGGTTCCAAGTCGCTGCGCAGCGTGACCCGGATCGGCGCCTTGCGCCGCGTATTGACCGACATCGGCCCGGATATCGTGCACGCCCGTTCGCGGGTGCCCGCGTGGCTGGCGTGGTTTGCACTGCGCGGCATGCGACCGCGGCCGCATTTCGTCACCACCGTGCACGGACTGAACTCGCCCGGCCGCTGGAGCGGCATCATGACCCGCGGCGACCGCGTGATCGTGGTGTCGCAGACCGTGCACGACTTCGTGCTGAGCCATTATTCGCGCGTGAACGCCTCTCGCCTCACGGTGATCCCGCGTGGTATCGATCCGGATGCTTTTCCCTACGGCTACCGGCCGGACGATATCTGGCGCGACCAGTTTTTCGCGGAATTCCCGCAACTCGCGGGCGCGCCGCTGCTGACGCTGCCGGGGCGGGGCACCCGCCTCAAAGGCCACGCCGATGCGATCGCGCTGGTCGCGGGTCTGCGCGAACGTGGCGTCGATACGCGCCTGTTGCTGCTGGGCGTCGCCGAGGCCGGGCGCGAGGCCTACCTGCGGGAATTGCAGACGCTGGCGCACACCCGCGGCGTTGCGGACATCGTGGCGTTCTCGCCGCCGCGCAGCGACGTGCGCGATGTGTTCGCGGTTTCCGATTTGATCCTGCAGCTTTCCAACAAGCCGGAAAGCTTCGGGCGCACCGTGATCGAGGCGCTGTCGTTGTGCCGGCCGGTGCTGGGGTACGCGCACGGCGGCGTCGGCGAATTGCTGGCCGAGCTTTATCCCGCCGGCCGCGTGCCGGTCGGGGACATCAACAAGCTGATCGATCGCGCTGCCGAACTGGTGGGTCGCGCGCCGCCCATTCCGCCGATGCAGCGCTACCGCCTGGCCGACATGCAGGATTCGGTACTGGCGCTGTATCAGGAACTGGCGGCGGAGCCGCGCACCTGAGCTGATTCTTCTGGGTGCTCGTGGCATGGCGCCGGCCGCCGACGCCCGATCTTTCGCCGCTTCGCTTGGCTGCGCGCCGTCGACCCGCGACAATGGTGGCTTGTCCTCAGCAGGCCCAGCCGTCCATGTCCGACACCCCCAGGATCATCTACACGCTTACTGACGAGGCACCGTTCCTCGCCACGGCTTCGCTGCTGTCGATCATCGACGCGTTCACCGACTCGGCCGGAGTCAACGTGGAGACGCGCGACATTTCGCTGGCCGGGCGCATCCTGTCGCAATTCCCGGACGCGCTGACTGGCGACCAGAAGGTATCGGACGACCTGGCCGAACTTGGCCGGCTCGCGCTGGAGCCTTCCGCCAACATCATCAAGCTGCCCAACATCTCGGCCTCGCTGCCGCAGATGAAGGCCGCGATCCGCGAATTGCAGGGCAAGGGCTACGCGCTGCCCGACTACCCGGACAAGCCGAAGAACGATGCCGAAAAGGACACCAAGGCCCGCTACGACAAGCTCAAGGGCAGCGCGGTGAATCCGGTGCTGCGCCAGGGCAATTCCGATCGTCGCGCGCCGCCTTCGGTAAAGGATTACGCGCGCAAGCACCCGCACAAGATGGGCAAGTGGAGCGGCGATTCCAAAACCCATGTCGCGCACATGGAATCCGGCGATTTCTACGGCACCGAAAAATCGGCGACGCTGGCGAAGGCGGGCGCCTTGAAGATCGTGCTGGATGGCGATGACGGCAAGCAGCGTGTGCTGAAAGAAGGCATCAAGGTGCAGGCCGGCGAAATCGTCGACGCCGCGGTGATGTCGCGTCGCGCGCTCGCGGCGTTCATCGATGCGCAGATCGCCAACGCGCGCGCATCGGGCGTATTGTTCTCGGTGCACTTCAAGGCCACCATGATGAAGGTTTCCGATCCCATCATGTTCGGCGTGGTCGTGGAGGACTTCTTCCGCGACGTGCTGGCTGCGCACGGCGACGTGCTGAAGCAGGCCGGCTTCAACCCCAACAACGGGCTGGGCGATCTCTACGCCTGCCTCGCGAAGCTGCCGGAAGACCAGCAGGCCGCGATCAACGACGACATCGAGGTGCAGTACGGCAAGCGCCCGAGGCTCGCGATGGTCGATTCGGACAAGGGCATCACCAACCTGCACGTGCCGTCCGACGTGATCATCGACGCGTCGATGCCGGCGATGATCCGCGATTCGGGCAAGATGTGGAACGCCGACGGCGAGCGCCAGGATTGCAAGGCCGTGATCCCCGATCGCAGCTACGCCGGCATCTACGAAGTGATGATCGAGGATTGCAAGGCCAACGGCGCGTTCGACCCGACCACGATGGGCAGCGTGCCCAACGTCGGCCTGATGGCCGACAAGGCCGAGGAATACGGCTCGCACGACAAGACCTTCCAGATGCCGGAGAACGGCGCGGTGCGGGTCACCGATCTGGATGGCAACGTGATCTTCGAACACAAGGTCGAGGCCGGCGACATCTGGCGCATGTGCCAGACGAAAGACGCGCCGGTCGCCGACTGGGTGAAGCTGGCGGTGTCGCGCGCGCGCCTTTCCGCGACGCCCGCGGTGTTCTGGCTGGACAAGAACCGTGCGCACGACGCGCAGGTGATCGCGAAGGTCGAGCGCTATCTGAAAGACCACGACACGTCCGGCCTCGACATCCGCATCCTTGCGCCGGAAGACGCGATGCGCCATGCGCTCGCGCGCATCCGCGACGGCGAAGACACGATCTCGGTGACCGGCAACGTGCTGCGCGATTACCTCACCGACCTGTTCCCGATCATGGAACTCGGCACCAGCGCCAAGATGCTGTCGATCGTGCCGCTGATGGCGGGCGGCGGCCTGTTCGAAACCGGCGCGGGCGGTTCCGCGCCCAAGCACGTGCAGCAGTTCGTGGCCGAGGGTTACCTGCGCTGGGATTCGCTGGGCGAGTTCCTGGCGCTGGGCGCGTCGCTGGAACACCTCGCCCGCGTGCAGGACAACCCGCACGCGAAGGTGCTGGCCGACGCGCTGGACAAGGCCATCGGGCGCTTCCTCGAAAACAACAAATCGCCCGCGCGCAAGGTCGGCGGGATCGACAACCGCGGCAGTCATTTCTATCTGGCGATGTACTGGGCGCGCGCACTGGCCGACCAACAGGACGACGCGGAGCTGGCGAAACGTTTCGCCGCGCTGGCCGACAAGCTGGAAGCCAAGGAAGACACCATCGTCGGCGAATTGAACGGCGCGCAAGGCCAGCCGGTGGAACTCGACGGCTACTACCGACCCGACTTGGACAAGGTAAGCGCCGCGATGCGGCCGAGCGCGACGTTCAACGCGGCGTTGCAGGGATTGCGTGAGGCAGTGTAGTCAGGTGATCGGCTCGTCCAAGGCCCGTTCGCTCGAGTCCCGTCGTCATCCCCGCGAAAGCGGGACTGCGTTTGCAGGATTGCAAACGCGAACGCCCCCGGATTGGGTCCGGGGCAGGCTGCGGCGGCGCGGAGCGCGAGCGCCAAGGAGGGCGCGAGTAATCCAGTATCTTTTGCGCACGTGTAGAAATACAAAGGCGCTGGGTTCCCGGTTCTTCCCGCCAGCAGGGCGGGCGGTCCGGGAATGACGATAGATTTTCACGATCGAACCGAAGCCTGCCTGCGCACAACCTGCGTTATCGTGGCTACGCTTTTGACGTATGCCCGTCGTGACTCGCCCGGTAGCCATGCCCCAGTCCATTCGCCCACATCTGATGGCAGCCCTTCGTTCGCCGCTCACGCCGATCTGGCTGGTGGTGTTCCTGCTGCCGTTCGGGCGTTCCAGCGAACTGGGCACGCTGCTGTGCATGCTGGGCGCGATCATCCTGTTCTTTCGCGATCGCCGCGCGTTGGCCGGTCATGCCGGCGCACGGTTGCTGCTGTGGCTGTGGGCCGCGTACTTTCTGGCGGCATTGATTTCGGCGCCCGGCGCGATCGACCCCGCGCGCAGTTGGAACAGCGTGGCGGCTTATTTGCGTTTCGCGCCGTTCGGGATCTACGTGTGCTTCGCGGTGCGGCGCGAATCGCGCTTGAATGCGCTGTGCCTCGCCACCGGGATCGTGGTGGCGTTGTGGGCGCTGGACGCATGGGTGCAGACGCTGACCGGCTACAGCCTTGGCGGTCATGCCGAAGCGCAACGCCTTTCCGGCATCTTCGGGGCGGGCAATCTGAAGCTCGGGCCGGTATTGGCGTCGCTGTCGCCATTCGCGCTGTGGGCGGCGAAGCGACACTTCGGGCGCACAGGTTTGATCGCGGCGATGCTGGTCCTGCTGGTGCCGATCCTGTTGGCGGGCTCGCGCGCCGCGTGGATTACCTATGGCGTGGCGCTGCTGGCGTTCTTCTGGATCGAGGCGCGCACGCCCCTGCGTTTCGCGGCGTGGATTCTCGCGGCCTGCGTGGTCGTTGCGGCGGCGATCGGTGTGGCGTGGAAAGCATCCCCGCGTTTCGATGCGCGGATGGATCGCACGATGGTTGCGTTGCACGACAGCCGCCATGCGATCAATTACGCGTCCAGCGGCCGCATCGATATCTGGCGCGTGGCGGGAAAAATGATCGCGGCGCATCCCGTCGTGGGCGTGGGCGTGCGCGATTTCCGTGAAGCGTATCCGCGCTTTGCGTCGCCCAACGATCATTTCGTCACCGAGGAAGCCTGCGGGGTGGGCGAGGGCGCGTGCCATCCGCACCAGATCGTGCTGGAAATATTGAGCGACACCGGTGCGATCGGACTCGCCTTGTGGCTGGCCGGCCTGGCACTGGCAGTGCGCGCGTGGCGAAGCGTGGAGCCTGACGCACGGCGGCGCGCGTTTCCCGTGACCGTGGCATTGGCAGTCACGGTGTTTCCGCTCAACACGCACCTCGCGTTCTATTCGGCGTGGTGGGGCCTGCTGTTCTGGTGGCTGCTGGCGTTGTGGTGCGCGGCGCTGTATGCGGACGTGGCCGACGACACGCCCATCAAACTGCCGCGTGTGCGAATGAGGAACATCGTGGATGGCGCGTGAAAAATTCTCGCTGGTGATCATCACGTTCAACAACGCCGACACATTGGAGCGTTGCCTTGCCGCCGCCGATTTCGCGGATGAAATCGTGGTGCTGGATTCGGGTTCATCCGACGCGACGGTCGAGATCGCGAAGCGCCACGGCGCACGCATCGCTGCGCACCCGTTCGACGACTACGGCCCGCAGAAGCAGCGCGCGATCGACATGGCATCGCACGACTGGATATTGAACCTCGACGCCGACGAAATCCTGTCGCCCGGCACGCGCGAAGTGATCGAACGCGCGCTGGAAAATCCGCGCGCCGCGGGCTTTCGCCTGCCGCGCCGCGAGCGGATGTTCTGGAGCGTGCAGCATCCGTGGAGCCACCGCAACGGCCATTTGCGCCTCTTCGACCGGAGGCGCGGGCGCATGAACGCGGTGCCGGTGCACGCCGCGGCGGAAGTGGATGGGCCGATCGAAACGTTGACGCGCGCCGATTTCGTCAACATGGGCGACGACGACATCGCTGCGCGCGTGGCCAAGATCAACCGCTATTCGTCCGGCATGGTCGTCCACAAGCTCGCACGCAAGCAACGTTTCAGCGGCCCGATGATGCTGGTGTATCCGTCGATCTTCTTCGTGCGCCAATACATCTTCAAGCGCTACTTCCTTTCGGGCTGGGCGGGTTTTGTCGCCAGCGTGCTGGGCGCGCAGTACGTGTTCCTGAAGTATGCCAAGTTGCACGAGGCACGCGAACGCGCGAAACGTCAGTAAACCGGCGGCATGCCTTCCGGCCGCGTCTTGAACCGCTTGTGTGCCCACAGGTATTGCGCGGGCGCTTCGCGCACCATCCGTTCGACCGCGGCATTGACACGCGTGGTGTCGGCGACCACGTCGTCGCCCGGGAAGTGGTCGAGCGGCGCTTCCAGTCGCAACGCGTAGCCGCCTTCCGGCGTGCGGCGGTGGAAGAACGGCATTACCGACGCGCCGGAGAGTCTCGCCAGATGGTGCGTGGCCGTGATCGTGGAGGCGGGAATGCCGAAGAAGGGCGCGAACACCGAATCCTTGCCGCGCATGTCCTGGTCGGGCGCGTACCAGACGGTGCCGCCGCGCTTCAGGTACTTCACGGTGGAGCGCAACTGTTCCTTGTCGAACATGATGTCCGCATAGCGCAGCCGCGCGCGTAGCACCATGTACTCGAACACGTCCGAATCCATGCGCCGGTACATGCCGGCGATGCGGAGCCGGCGCGAGATCAGCCGTGCGCACAATTCCAGGTGCGAGAAGTGCCCGCCCACCAGCAGCACGCCGCGTCGTTGCGCGCGTGCGGCTTCGAGATGTTCCAGTCCGTCGATTTTGACGTGCAGCTTCGCGAGTTTCGCGTCGGACGCAAACCAGCCCAGCGCGAATTCACCCAGCATCCGGCCCATTTCGCGGGTGGCTTCGCGGCGCAGGGTTTCGCGCTCCGCCCGACCGAGTTCGGGAAAGCAAAGCTCCAGATTGCGTGCGATCACGTGCCGTCGCGCACGCAGCAGCGGCGAGATCGCGGCGCCGAACGCCGCGCCGAGTGCGATGATCCAGCGCGCCGGCAGCCATACGATCGCGCGGATGAACCCGATGCCGAGCCACGCCAGCCATTGGCGTGGCGCGAGCAGCTTGCGTGGAAACGGCGGTGGCACGGACATGGCGGGCGATGATAGCAATGGGTGCGGCTGGCCTTCACGGTGTTCACCGCGCCGAATGCAAGGTTGCCGTCAGCCGGGGCTTGGCGCTTCACACTCGGGTGCAGCAACAGAGCTGGATTTTGGCCCGCGTTGGAATGACTACAAATTCGTCATCCCGGACGCCGCGAAGCGGCGATCCGGGACCCAGTGACTTTCGGCTCAATCGGGTACCAAAGTCACTGGGTATACTCGCGCCATCCTTGGCGCTCGCCCTGCGGGCCATCGACCAAGCCGATGTTCGCTTCGGCATCCTGCCTTCGCAGTCGGCTTTCGCCGGAATG
>JAICIW010000181.1 GCA_025928735.1 Rhodanobacteraceae bacterium
CCCGAGCAACTGTTCTCGTCGCGCTATTCGTGCCCGCAATGCGACTATTCGCTGCCGGAACTGGAACCGCGGCTGTTCTCGTTCAACTCGCCGGTCGGCGCGTGCCCGAACTGCGACGGCCTGGGCGTCACGCAATTCTTCGATCCGGCACGCGTGGTCGCGCACCCCGAACGCAGCTTCGGCGAGGGCGCGGTGCGCGGCTGGGATCGGCGCAATCCTCACTTTTTCCAGATGATCCGCTCGCTGGCGAAGCACTACAAGTTCGATGCCGAAACGCCGTGGCAAGATCTGCCGAAAAAGACGCGCGACGCGATCCTGTTCGGTTCCGGCGAGGAGAAAATCGAGTTCCGCTATCTGGGCCACGGCAATGGCTCCGGGTTCACCCGCAAGCACTGCTTCGAAGGCGTGGTGCCGAACCTGGAGCGGCGCTGGAAGGAAACCGAGTCCAACATGGTGCGCGAGGAGCTCGCGCGCTTCATCAGCGAGCGGCCCTGTCCCGAATGCCATGGCGAGCGCTTGAATCTTTCCGCGCGCAACGTGTTCGTGGGCGAGAAGAACCTGCCGTCGCTGTCGGCACTGGCAATCAGCGACGCGCGCACCTTCGTCGACGGCCTGCAACTGGCTGGCTGGCGCGGCGAAATCGCCGACCGCATCGTCAAGGAAATCCGCGAACGGCTGCGCTTCCTGATCGACGTCGGCCTGGATTACCTGACGCTCGGTCGCAAGGCCGATTCGCTGTCGGGCGGCGAAGCGCAACGCATCCGGCTGGCTTCGCAAATCGGCGCCGGCCTCGTCGGCGTGATGTACGTACTGGATGAACCGTCGATCGGCCTGCACCAGCGCGACAACGAGCGCCTGCTGGGAACACTGACTCGCCTGCGCGACCTCGGCAACACCGTGATCGTGGTCGAGCACGATGAAGATGCAATGCGCCGCGCGGACCGCATCATCGACATCGGCCCTGGCGCCGGTGTACACGGTGGCGAAGTGGTCGCGCAGGGCACGTTCGACGACATCCTGAAGGCGCCGCGTTCGCTCACCGGCCAATATCTTTCCGGCAAGCGCAGCATCGACGTGCCGCAATTGCGTCGCCAGCCCGATCCCAAACGCGTGCTGAAACTGAAAGGCGCGCACGGCAACAACCTGCAGCAAGTCGACCTGGAAATTCCGGCCGGACTGTTCACCTCCATCACCGGCGTGTCGGGTTCGGGCAAGTCCACGCTCGTCAACGACACACTGTTCCGGATCGCCGCGATGGAATTGAACGGCGCGTCCGCGCAACCCGCACCGTACGAGTCGATCGAGAAACTCGACCTGTTCGACAAGGTGCTGGACATCGACCAGTCGCCGATCGGACGCACGCCGCGCTCGAATCCCGCGACGTACACCGGCTTGTTCACGCCATTGCGCGAGTTGTTCGCGCAGGTTCCGGAGTCGCGTGCGCGCGGTTACCAGGCCGGCCGCTTCAGCTTCAACGTCAAGGGCGGTCGCTGCGAAGCCTGCGAGGGCGACGGGCTGATAAAAGTGGAAATGCACTTCCTGCCGGACATGTACGTGCCGTGTGATGTCTGCCACGGCAAGCGCTACAACCGCGAGACGCTGGAAATCCTGTACAAGGGCTACACCATCGCCGACGTGCTCGACATGACCGTCGAGCAGGCGCTGGAAGTGTTCCAGCCGGTGCCGCAGATTGCGCGCAAGCTGGAAACGCTGATGGACGTGGGCCTCGGCTACATCAAGCTCGGCCAGAGCGCGACCACGCTGTCGGGCGGCGAAGCGCAACGCGTGAAGCTGTCGAAGGAACTTTCGCGCCGCGATACCGGCAACACGCTGTACATCCTCGACGAGCCCACGACCGGCCTGCATTTCCACGACATCGAACAACTGCTGCGCGTGCTGCATCGCCTGGTCGACGGCGGCAGCACGGTGATCGTGATCGAACACAACCTGGACGTCATCAAGACCGCCGACTGGATCGTCGACCTCGGCCCCGAAGGCGGCGCCGGCGGCGGCCGCATCATCGCCACCGGCACGCCGGAGGACATCGCCGCGACCAAGGGCTCGTACACCGGGCAGTTCCTGGCACCGGTGCTGGAAGCCGCCGCAGCATCGAAGCCTTCGCGCAAGAAGAAGCGCGCGGCAGGCTAGGCTACAACCTCGGATGGTCTCTTGGTTGTCGCGCGCTTGCCACGAAGAAGAATGTCACCAACATGACCGAAGAAAAGAAAACAGGCCCAACCCAACGCGCGTCGCGCAAACGTGGCAAAGCAAAATCACCGCCGCGCAGCGCGGATGCAGCGCAGCGAAGCACCGGCGAGTCCGCGACCATGACGTCGGCGGATGCATCGGGGCAGACTCGCAACCAGCCGGCGAAAACCGCACCAGAGGCCGCGCCGGCCAGAGAATCGAATGCATCATGCGTTCTGGCCGTGATCCCCTTGCATGTGCGCTGGCGCGACCTCGACGCGTTCAACCACGTCAACAACTCGTCGTACCTGACGTTTCTCGAGGAATCGCGCCTGCAATGGCTGCGCACCGTACCGGGCGAATGGTTCAGTGCGCACGCGATGCCGGTGATGGCAGCGGTGGAATTGCATTACCGCAAACCGATCGAGTGGCCTGCCGAGATCGATGTGCTGCTTTCCTGCGAGCGCCTCGGCAATTCGTCGATGACCATTGGCAACCGCATAGTCGATCGCAACGATCATGCGTGCGCGTACGCCGACGGCAACGTGGTGATGGTGTGGGTCGACCCCGCGACCGGCGCGTCGGTGTCGTTGCCCAGTGCAATCCGCGCGGCCTGTGCGGTGTAGGAGCGGTCCACGGTCGCGACAGTTCGAATCGCGCGCAAAAGAAAGAGCGGCACTACGTGCCGGCGCGCTCCTGCACAGCGTTGCCAGTCCGCTCGTCTTGTTGCTCCTGAAGCGTCAAGGCCACCTTGTCGCGCAGGTACACCGGCAACGCCTGTTCCGGTGGCATACCTTTCCCGGCGGCAAACAGAGGCGCGGCCAGCAGCGCAACGTCGCGGGCTTGCGGATAGCGATCGCCATCGGCCCAGCGCGGCGGCGACGGCAAGTGCTCGCGGATCGCATCGCCATAGGCGCTCCAGCCGGTGCCGAGCACGTTCCACGCTTCGGCTTCGGCCAAAACCAGCGCCGATGGCGGGAGCACACGCTCGCGATCCAGTGCTTCCACCAAACCGCCTGCATCGAAACGAAACGCGCCCGCGTAAATTTCTTCGCGACGCGCGTCGATCGCGGCGAGGATTGCAGCGCCATTCTTCGGCGCCTGCATCGCGAGCGCAGCCAGCGACGAAACCGGCACTACCGGGAGGTCCAGCGCCAGGGCCAGGCCCTGCGCCACCGAGATCGCGAGGCGAACGCCGGTGAACGCGCCCGGTCCCTGTCCCACGGCAATTGCATCGAGTTGCCTGCGCGTGATGCCGGCTTCGGCCAGCACGTCTTCTGCCATCGGCAATACCAGTTCCGCGTGGCGGCGCGGCGCCAATTCGGTGCGGTCGATCAACGCGCCACCGTGCAGCAACGCGACGGAACAGGCCTCGGTGGCGGTTTCGATGGCGAGCAGGTTCATGCCGACATTCTCGCATCCGGCGCGGCGAAAAAGCGCCGCACGTCATGCAATTCGCGCGTGCGCGGCATCGGCGGAAGACTGGCGAGGAACAACTTCCCATAGGCACGCGTGGTGAGGCGCGGGTCGCACAGCACCAGCACGCCGTGATCGTGCACGTCGCGGATCAGGCGTCCGGCGCCCTGTTTCAGCGCGATCGCCGCAGCCGGAATCTGCCAGTCGCGGAACGGATTGCCGCCCGCGCGGCGTACCGCATCGAGGCGCGCCTGCAGCACCGGATCGTCGGGCGAGGCGAACGGGAGTTTGTCGATCACCACGCAACTCAACGCCTCTCCCGCGACGTCCACGCCCTCCCAGAAACTGGCCGCACCCAGCAGCACGCCGTTGCCGGAATCGCGAAAGTCCGAAAGCAACTGGTGGCGCGGCGCGCTGCCCTGCACGAACAACGGCCACGGCCCATCCATCAACAGGTCCGCCGCGAGCCGCAGCGCGCGATGCGAGGTGAACAACAGGAACGCGCGACCCCCGGACATTTCCAGCACGGGACGCACCGTCTCGATCACCCGTGCGGTGTAATCGTAAGCGGCGGGTTCCGGCAGCCCCTGCGGCAGCCAGCACAACGCCTGTCGCGCGTAATCGAACGGACTACCGAGATCCAGCGTCACCGGATCGACCAATCCCATCTGACGCGTGAAATGCTCGAACTGTCCCGCCACCGCCAGCGTGGCGGACGTATGGATCCACGCCGCGTCGGTGGCATTGCGCAACGTCTGCAACTGCGGCGCGAGATCGAGCGGCGTCGCACTCAACTCGAAACCGTGGTCGGACAATTCGTACCAGCGCACCTCGTCCTCGCCCGCGCGGCCGGCGATGCGCTGCAGGCGCTGGTCCAGCACCACGCAGCGCGCGTGCACGCTGGCAAGACCCTTGGACCGCTCGGCCTGGCCCATCAACACACCGGCCAAGTCGGCCAGCGCATCGCCCAGATTTTCCAGTGCTTCGGCTGCGCCCGCATCGGCTTCCAGTTGCGCGAATGCGCCACGCTTCGGCAACGTGTCGAAAGCGAGCCGCGCCTTGCGCACCGCATCGTTCACGTGATCCAGTGCCGGTTGCAGCATCGCCAGGGCGCCCGGCTGCCCGGCGCATTCCGCCAACGCGTCGGCCGCGAGTTCCTTCACCTGCCGCGCACTGATGCCGACCGAAAAATATTGTCCGGCGAGCTCCGGCAACTGGTGCGCCTCGTCGAGCACGTACGCCGCGGCTTCGGGCAGGATCGCGCCGAAGCCTTCGCGTTTCAGTGCGAGATCCGACAACAACAGGTGATGGTTCACCACCGTGAGATCGGCATCCTGCGCGCGCCGACGCGCCTTGAACACGAAGCAGTCGTCGTAGAGAGGGCATTCGGTGCCGAGGCAATTCTCGGCGGTGGAGGTGACGCGCGGCCACAGCGGCGAGCCTTCCGGCACTTCCACCAGTTCCGAGCGATCGCCGGTGCGCGTGCGCGCGCCCCACGCCCGCACCTTCTGCAAATCGTCCACTTGCGTGCGCGACTTGAACTGGCCGGATTCGACCGTCTGCTGCAGGCGATAGCGGCACAGATAATTTGCGCGACCCTTCAACAACGCGACGTCGGCCTTCGTGCCGAGAATCGACATCACCCGCGGCAGGTCGCGATGGAACAACTGGTCCTGCAGATTGCGGGTGCCTGTCGAGACAATCACGTGCTTGCCCGACAGCAACGCCGGGACCAGATACGCGAACGTCTTGCCGGTGCCGGTGCCCGCTTCGACCACCAGCGCGTCATGCGTCTCGATCGCTTCGCCCACCGCATCGGCCATCCGCTGCTGCG
>JAICIW010000276.1 GCA_025928735.1 Rhodanobacteraceae bacterium
CGAGTGGCGTCGATAGAACACCACCGCAGCGGCGTCGATGCCGGTGGCTGCCTCGCCGATCACCAGCACCGTGGCCGTCGTGTTCCCGATATGCCGTCGCCACTGCGCGCGGCTGATGCGGTCGCCCTCGAAGCTGGCTTGTTCCAGCGCGAGCAAGGCGTCGAGGTCGGCAGGCACTGCCTGCCGGACTGGGGCGGACGGGCGGAACGGCATGCCGCAAGCGTGGCGTGCGGACCACGCTTGCGCAAGGCTGAATCCGCGCCTGCCGCGGGAGCTTTGCCTCTTGCGTTTGCCTTGCGCGGTGCCGACACTGCGCCCTTCCGGACGCCGCGCACGGACGCGGCGTGGCGCAATCGGGAAGATCTGCAATGAGCCGGCTGGTCATCGTCGTCGAAAAAGCCTCCGACTGGGGTTCGTATTACCCGTCGGACAATGTCGTCACCGCAATGCAGTATTTGCGCGAACCCGTGGGCGGTGACGAACGCACCCACGTCATCAACCTGTGCCGCAACTACAAATATCTCGGCGTCGGCCATTACGTGTCGTTGCTGGGCGAGGCGCGCGGGCACCGGGTGATTCCCTCGGTGCGCACGATCAGCGATTTGCGCAAGCGCGCGCTGTACAACCTCGACGTCGAAGATCTCAACCAGAAGTTGACGCACTTCCTGCCGGCGGGCGGACAGGACACCACCGATCTCGGCATCCTGGTCTATTTCGGCGTGACTTCTTACCCGGCGCTGCAGGATCTGGCGCGGCAGGTGTTCGAAACCTTCCCGTGCCCGCTGCTGCGCATCGAATTCGAGCGCGACCGGGTTTGGCAGATCAGCGCGATCAAGCCGATCGGTCTGCATACCCTGGACGATGCCCAGGAAGACGGCTTCGCGCAGGCGCTGGATGCGTTCTCCAAGCGCCTTTGGCGCAAGCCTCGCGCGCGCAAGCCGTCTCGCTACGATCTCGCGATGCTGGTGAATCCCGGCGAGGCGATGCCGCCTTCGAATGCGCGGGCGCTGAAGCAGTTCGTCGCGGCGGGCAAGGAACTGGGCATCGAGGTCGATCCCATCCACAAGCACGACTATCCGCGCCTCGCCGAGTACGACGGGTTGTTCATCCGCGAAACCACCGCGCCCGACGATCACACCTACCGTTTCGCGCACAAGGCCGAGCGCGAAGGGATGGTGGTGATCGACGATCCCACTTCGATCCTGCGTTGCACCAACAAGATCTATCTGAATGACATGCTGCGCGCCCACAAGATCGCGGTGCCGCGCTCGGAAGTGCTGTATCGCGAAGATTCCAAGCAGTTGCGCGAGCTGCCCGACAAGCTCGGTTTTCCGCTGGTGCTGAAGATTCCGGATGGCTCGTTCTCGCGCGGTGTGATCAAGGTGGACGATCTCGACCAGTTGGCCAAGGCCGCGGCGCACTTGTTCCAGAGCACCGCTTTGCTGATCGCGCAGGAGTTCCTCTACACCGAGTTCGACTGGCGGATCGGCGTACTCAACCGCAAGCCGCTGTACGCCTGCAAGTACTTCATGTCGCGCGGCCACTGGCAAATCTACAACCACAGCGCCCGCGGCAGCGCGCGCTCGGGCGGGTTCGAGTGCATGAAGATCGAGGATGCGCCCGCCGACGTGGTCAAGCTGGCGGTGCGCGGCTCATCGGCGATCGGCAACGGCTTGTATGGCGTCGACATCAAGCAGGCGCAGGACCGCACCGTATTGATCGAGGTGAACGACAACCCTTCGGTCGACGCCGGCGTGGAAGATGGCGAACTCGGCGAGGAGCTGTATCAGCGCATCATGCGCGAACTGCTGCGCCGTATGGAGGCCAAGCGCAACGGCGTCGCGGCATAGCTTTGCGATCGTCCATGATCGCGGCTCCGTTCGACGCCATTGCACCTGTGGCGTTTCTGACGGCCGTAAATATCAGAACGGCCATCCATGGCCTGACTTCCCACGACAGCCGCTCCGGACGAAGCGCGTCGATATGCCGGTCGCTGTGTTGAAGAACCCAGCCGCGGTGAGAATGCACTCTTCGCAACGAGCAGCAGGCAAGGTGCGGCCAGCAACCAGAACGCGGGCGACCAGCCCAGCGCGGCGTCATGCAACGGCAGCGGGGTGAGTCCGTACAACACCATGCCGGAAGCGAGCCAAGTTCCGGCGGCAAGCGTCAGGGGATCCTGTTCAAATGTGGATAGGAATGGGCGTGACATGACAAGCGCTCCTGGTCCGAGTGCGTGGCAGCTTGAACGCAGGCGATCTCGCCGATTGAGACATGCACCGCTGGAGCGTATCGCGCCCGATCGGCGCAGCGGCCTTTATGCTCTCCGAGTCCCGAGTCCGAACCCATGCCCGCAATCGCCTCGCGCTACGCCGTCTTCGGCCATCCGATCGCGCATTCACTGTCGCCGCGCCTGCACGCGCTGTTCGCGACGCAAACCGGGGTCGCGCTGGAATACAACGCGATCGATGCGACGCCCGACGCGTTTGCGGACACGGTACGCACGTTCTTCGCGCGGGGCGGGCGCGGCGCCAACGTCACCCTGCCGCACAAGGCCGCGGCTTTCGCACTTGCAGACGTGCGGACCGTCACCGCGCAGCGGCTGGGCGTCGCCAACGTGTTGACGGTGCTGCCGGACGGGCGCATCGACGCCGACAGCAACGATGGCGCCAGCATGCTGGCCGACATGCGTGGCCGTTGCGGCATCGATCCACGCGGAAGCGAAGTGCTTTTGCTCGGTGCCGGCGGGGCCGCGCGCGCGGCGGCATTCGCATTGCTGGACGCCGGCATCCGCGGTGTCACGATTGCCAACCGCACGACGGAACGCGCCCACGCATTGGCGGCGGCACTGGCCGACGCCGGGCGCGTGCGGGTCGTCCGTTGGGAGGATCTGGAATCAGGACGTCCATTCGAACTGATCGTCAACGCAACGTCCGCGGGCGTGCAGCGGACCACGCTGGAACTGCCGTCGTCATTGGCGCATGCGCGCACGGCAGCCTACGACCTGAGCTACGGTCCGGCGGCGCGACCTTTCATCGGCTGGGCCAAGCAGGCCGGCTGCGGGTCCACCTTCGACGGGCTCGGGATGCTGGTCGAAACCGCCGCGGCATCGTTCCAGCGCTGGCACGGCGTGCGCCCGCATACCGATGCGGCCCTGAAGGAACTCAGCGCAGATAGTCGTTCTTGAGTTCGACATAGTGTCGCGCCGAATAGCGCAACGCCTCGATTTCGGTATCACCCAGCTTGCGCATGCAGCGTGCGGGATTGCCGACCCACAACTCGCCTTCGCCGACCACCTTGCCCGGTGCGATCAGCGCGCCGGCGCCGATGAAGGCGTGTCGTTTCACCACCGCACCATCCAGCACCGTCGCATGCATGCCGATCAGGCAGCAGTCCTCGATGGTGCAGGCGTGGATCACCGCGCCGTGGCCGATCGTGACGTCCGCGCCCACGATGCACGGCCGCCCGCCCGGCGTGTAAGGGCCATCGTGCGTGACGTGCAACACGGCGCCATCCTGCACATTGGTCCGCGCGCCGACGCGGATACGCTCGACATCCCCGCGCAGCACCGCGCCCGGCCAGACCGATACATCGTCGCCGAGTTCGACATCGCCGATCACGGTGGCGGCAGGGTCGACGTACACGTTCGCGCCGAGTTTTGGC
>JAICIW010000112.1 GCA_025928735.1 Rhodanobacteraceae bacterium
CAGATCCCCGCCCGGCCTTGCCAAGGAAGCCTGTCGCGTGGCATTCGTCGATGTGCACCAGCGCGTTGTACTTCTTCGCGAGCGCGGTGATCTCGTCGAGCGGCGCAACCACGCCGTCCATCGAGAACACGCCGTCCGATGAAATCAGCTTGGTGCGCGCGCCCGCGGCGTCGGCGGCCTGCAACTGCTTTTCGAGATCGGCCACGTCGCCGTTGGCATAGCGATAGCGCTTGGCCTTGCACAGGCGAATGCCGTCGATGATCGAGGCGTGGTTCAGCGCATCGGAAATGATGGCGTCGTTCTCGCCGAGCAGCGGTTCGAACAGCCCGCCGTTGGCATCGAAACAGGCAGCGTAAAGAATCGCGTCATCGGTGCCGAAGAACTTCGCGATATCGTGTTCGAGTTGCTTGTGCAAATCCTGCGTGCCGCAGATGAAACGCACGCTGGCCATGCCGAAGCCGTGCGTGTCCAGCGCCTTCTTGGCCGCTTTGATCAGGCGGGGATGGTCGGCCAGGCCAAGATAATTGTTGGCGCAGAAGTTCAGGACCTTGCGGCCGTCGGCCAGCGTGATCTCGGCCGACTGCGGTGAGGTGATGATGCGCTCGTCCTTGAACAAGCCCGAGTCGCGGATGGATTCGAGTTCTTCGTGAAGGCGTTCTTGCGCGGCGTAGGTCATGGACAGTCCTGTGTGACGGATACTTGTGTCAGCCATCCCGGCGAAAGCCGGGATCCATCTTGATTCGCCCATCTTTCCAGCAAAACGGAATGGATTGACTCGTACATGTAGCTCGCCCTTCAGGCCATCGGCTGCGCCGATGTTCATTCCCGGCATCCTGCCTTCGCAGCCGGGTCCCATCGCAGATGAAGCTGGCGACGGTCCGGGAATGGCGACGGGTCTTATGTTGATCCCGAGTCCCGAGTCTCGAATCTCGCTAGTTCCAACTGCACACCACCTTGCCGCATTCGCCCGACGCCATCAGGTCGAAGCCCTGCTGGAAGTCATCGATCGCAAGCTGGTGGGTCAATACCTTCTGCAGCGGAAACCCGGTCAAGAGCATCTGCGTCATCTTGTACCAGGTCTCGTACATGCGCCGGCCGTAGATGCCGTGCAGGGTGAGACCCTTGAAGATCACCTTGTCCCAGTCGATGCCGGAGCCGTTCGGCAGGAGCCCGAGCAGCGCGACCTTGCCGCCGTGGTACATGCAATCGAGCATGTCGCTGAATGCCTGCGGGTTCCCGCTCATTTCCAGGCCGACGTCGAAACCTTCCATCTGCAATTCGGACAACACCTCGCGCAGGGGCTGGTTCTTCACGTTGACCACGCGCGTCGCGCCCATGTCGGCGGCCAGCTTCAGGCGGTAATCGTTGACGTCGGTGACCACCACGTTGCGCGCGCCCACATGGCGCGCGATACCGGCGGCCATGATGCCGATCGGGCCGGCGCCGGTGATCAGCACGTCCTCGCCGATCAGGTCGTATTCCAGCGCACAGTGCGCGGCGTTGCCGTAGGGATCGAAGAAGGCGGCGAGCGATGACGGGATCTGGTCCGGCACCGGCCACAGATTCGACTGCGGCATCACGATGTATTGCGCGAATGCGCCGTTGCGATTCACGCCGATGCCGACCGTGTTGGGACAAAGGTGCGGACGCCCGGCCCGGCAGTTGCGGCACATGCCGCAGGTGATGTGGCCTTCCGCCGAGATGCGCTGGCCCACGCGATAACCACGCACCTCGCTGCCCATCGCGACGATCCTGCCCACGAACTCGTGGCCGATCACGAGGCCCGGTTTGATCACGCGCTGCGCCCACGCGTCCCAGTTGTAGATGTGCAGGTCGGTGCCGCAGATCGCGGTTTTTTCGACCTCGATCAGGACGTCGTTGGGGCTGAATTCCGGCACCGGCACCTCATCCATCCAGATGCCTTTCGCGGCGTCGCGCTTGACCAGCGCCCTCATCATGTTCGGCATGGTGTTGCCTTTCCGGATTGAAATTCGACCCATTATAAGGCGATGGCACAAGGTCGACGATGTGCGACGGCCCGTACAATCCGTGCATGCCACGCTGCGCTGACGCCATCGATCAACGCCCGCCCGCGGTTTTCCTGATGGGTCCGACCGCCACCGGCAAGACCGCGCTTGCGTGCGCGCTGGCAGAGCGCCTCCCGGTCGAACTGGTCAGCGTGGATTCCGCGCTGGTCTATCGCGGCCTCGACATCGGCGCCGCCAAGCCCGACCTCGACACCTTGCGTCGCTATCCGCACGCGTTGATCGACATCCGTGATCCTTCCGAACCCTATTCCGCGGCGAAGTTCCGCGAAGACGCACTGACCGCGATGCAATCGATCTCCGCGCGCGGCAACGTGCCCTTGCTCGTCGGCGGTACCGGCCTGTATTTCCGGGCGCTGGAACGCGGACTTTCGGCGATGCCGCCGGCCGATCCCGCACTGCGCGAACGCCTGCGCGCGGAAGCGGACAACCAAGGCTGGCCGGCGTTGCACGCGCGCCTGTCGCAACTCGACCCCGAAGCCGCCGCGCGGATCCGCCCCCATGACGCCCAGCGCATCCAGCGGGCGCTCGAGGCGATCGAACTTTCAGGCGACACGCTCACTGCATTGCACGCCCGTGCACCGGATGCCAAGCGGCTGCCGTACCGGCTGCTGAAGCTGGCTCTGGTTCCCGCCCGTCGCGAGGCCTTGCGCGAACGCATTGCCTTGCGTTTCGACGCGATGTTGGCGTCGGGTTTTCTGGACGAAGTCAAACACCTGCGCGCGCGCGGTGACTTGCATCCCGATTTGCCTGCGATCCGCGCGGTGGGTTATCGGCAGGCCTGGGCATACCTCGATGGAGCCTGTTCCGCGACCGAATTTCGCGCGCGCGCGATCCATGCGACCCGGCAACTGGCCAAACGACAGATCACATGGCTGCGAAGCGAGCTGGACGCACGCGGCTTCGATCCCGACCGCCCCGATTGCGGGGCATCGGTCACGATCGCGCTGATGCTGTTTTTGGACGCCCAAAATGGATGAAAACGGCCAAATCCGCAAAAATCTGCGTTACCATTCCGAGGTGTGGGAATAAACCCGGATCGAAAGGCCATAACAATGTCGAAGAGCCAATCGCTGCAGGATCCGTTTTTGAATGCCTTGCGCCGGGAGCGTATTCCGGTTGCGATTTACCTGGTCAACGGGATCAAACTGCAGGGGGTGATCGAGTCGTTCGATCAGTTCGTGGTACTGCTGCGCAACCAGGTCAGTCAGATGGTGTACAAGCATGCCATTTCGACGGTGGTGCCGAGCCGCGCGGTCAAGGTCGGGGCGGAAGACTCAAGGACGGACGACGCCGAGACCCCGGCGCAGGACTGAATTCCCTGTTCGAACGAGAAAAGCGAGGCGAGCGTGCGCTGCTGGTGTTGCCCTACACCGGCAAGGCCGAGGCTATGCGCCGTGCGCAGGAATTCACCGAACTTGCCAAGTCTGCGGGCGCGGAAATACTGGGTAGCGTGCACGCCCGTGTGGATGCGCCCAATCCGAAGTTCTACATCGGTACCGGCAAGGCCGACGAGGTGCAGGCGAAGGTGCGCGACCTCGGCGCCGACGTGGTGCTGGTTGACCATGCGCTGACGCCCGTGCAGGAACGCAATCTGGAAAAGCACCTCTCGGCGCGGGTGATCGACCGAGCCGCGTTGATCCTCGACATTTTTGCGCAGCGTGCGCAATCGCACGAAGGAAAACTCGAGGTCGAGCTGGCGCAGTTGCAGCACATCGCCACAAGGCTGGTGCGCGGATGGACCCACCTGGAGCGCCAGCGCGGCGGTTCGATCGGCCTGCGTGGTCCCGGCGAAACCCAGCTCGAAACCGACCGCCGCCTGCTGCAGAAGCGCGTCGAGCAACTGCAGAAGCGCATCGACAAGGTCGGCGTACAGCGCAGTCAGCAGCGCCGCGCGCGCCTGCGCAACACGCTGCCGCGCGTCGCGCTGGTCGGTTACACCAACGCCGGCAAGTCGACGCTGTTCAACGCGATCACGCGCGGCACGGTGTACGCTGCCAACCAGCTGTTCGCGACGCTCGACCCGACCGTACGGCGGCTGGAAGGTCTGGACGCCGGTCCCGCCGTGCTGGCCGACACGGTCGGGTTCATCCGCGAGTTGCCGCACGACCTCGTGGCGGCGTTCCGCGCCACGCTGTCCGAAGCACGCGATGCCGACTTGTTGTTGCACGTCACCGATGCCGCCGATCCGGAACGCGACCTGCTGATCGATGTGGTCAACGGCGTGCTGGACGAAATCGGCGCGGGCGACGTGCCGCAGTTGATGGTGTTCAACAAGATCGACCTGTTGAATGCCCACATCCCTGCGGGCGAAGACCAAGAGCCGGTCAACCGTGCCCCGGCTTTCCGCCCGGTGGCGCCGCGCATCGACCGCCATGCGGAAGGCGCACCAACGGCGCTATGGCTGTCCGCGGCAAGTGGCGAAGGGCTCGATCTGCTGCGGCAGGCGATCAGCGAGCGGCTTGCCGGTGCGCGCGTACACGCGGAACTGCGGCTGCCGCCGCGCGCGGGGCGCCTGCGCGCGCGACTGATCGAACTCGGCGCGGTCAAGTCCGAACGCTACGACGAGCACGGCTGGCGCCTCGACATCGATGCGCCGCGCGATCTGTTGTTGCCGCTGGCCGGCGATGTGCGTGGCGACGACGCCCAGCTTTTCCGCGACTGGCTCGACGCAGCGTAGCTGTGCGATCGATCCCTGATTGCTGCATCCGTGATGTGCTCGAAGCGATTGGAGGCTGCCCGCTCAGTGGATATCAGAACGGGCATCCTGCCCTGACTTTTCACAAGAGCTGCTTCGATTCAATGTCTGAAAGAAGCGTCCCGGCGCTCTGCTAGAATTCACCGTTTGCGCCCGCCATGGCGTACCTTTGCCCGCAACCTGAGGCCGTCCCGAGATGCCCTGGAAGGAACCCGGCGAAAAACCGCGCGAACCCAAGGGCCGCGAGCCATGGGGGCAGGGTGGCGGCCAGGGCGGCGGCCCGGATCTCGATGCGTGGTTCCGCAAGGCGCGGCGGCGGCTCGGCCCGTTCGGCCGCGGCCCGATGGGTGCGCTGGCACTGATCGTGGTGCTGATCGTCCTGTGGTTCGTGATCGGTGGTTGGACGTCGATCGGCGGCCAGCAGGTGGGCGTGCTGTTGCGGTTCGGACATTTCCAGCGCGTGCTGCAACCCGGCGTGCACCTGCATTTGCCGCTACCCATCGACGATGTGCAGAAGGTCGACATGGATCGCGTGCGCACCGTGAACGACGAGGCGCGCGTGCTCACCAGTGATGGACAACTGGTGCTGATCGATTACGACGTGCATTACAAGGTCACCAACGCGCGCGCGTTCCTGTATGCCACGCGCGATGCCGAGGAAGTCGTCCGTAACGCAGCCAATTCCGCCGTGCGCGCGGCCACGGGCACGCACGACATGCAATGCCTTATCGACAGCCTCGACCTGCCATGCGCCGCGGGGGCCGTCGATACCGACAGGCTTGGCGCCGACGTGCTTGCCCGCCTGCGCGCTTCGCTGCCCAAGGCGCAGGACAAACTCGGCGCCGCGATCACGGACGTCGATGTCCAGAGCATCGGCGTACCCTCGGACGTGAAGCAGGCCTTCGATGCCATTGCGAAGGCGCACGACGACGTCAAGACCATGAAGACCAGCGCCGATGCCGACGCCGCGCGCCGCAAGGTCGACGTCAAGAATGAAGCGGCCTCGATCAAGTCCGATGCCGAGGCGTACCGGCGCCAGGCCGTCGCCGACGCCAACGCGGCGGTCGCGCGTTTCGATCACATCCTGCCGCAATATCAGGTCGCGCCGCAGGTAACGCGCCATCGGTTGTGGCTGGACACCATGCAGGCAGTATTGACCCGCAACCACGTGGTGGTGAATACCGGCTCCGGCAACGTGATCGTGCAGTTTCCCTCGCAGCGCCCCGACGTGAGCGGTGCGCCGGCAAGTGCGGCCAGCGGTGCGTCGCCCGCCCCGGTTGCACCCGCTTCATCGGCATCGACCGCCGCGCCGGTGACCTCCGGCCCCGAGATGCAGGCGATGGACTGATGAAATACGCCATTCCCATCGTGATCATCGTGCTGGCGTTGCTCGGCATCAATGGCATCTATGTCGTTGGCGAAGGCCACGCCGTGGTGCTGTCCCGCTTCGGCGACGTGCAGGTCGCAGGCATCGGCCCCGGCCTGCATTTCAAGCTGCCGTTCGTGCAGGACGTTTCGGTGTATGACACCCGTGAGATCACCACGCAAGCCGAGCCCGGCGACTGCAAGACGCGCGATGGCCAGCTCGTGCGGGTCGGTTTCCACGTGCGCTGGCAGATCGTCGATCCCGCGTTGTATTACAAGATGACGTCCGGCGACGAACTACAGGCCATCCAGTTGATGGAACCGCTGGTCCGCGACGCCTTGCGCAAGGACGTCGCGAACACCGACTTGTCGGGCCTGTTGTCCAGCGGCGAGGGCATCGGCGCGCGGTTGCGCGGCGAAGTGGGTGCGCAGGTTCGTCAGAAGCTCGGCATCGACGTTCTGGATATCGCGATCGGCCGCGTGTTGCCGCCGGAAGACGCCCTCGCGTCCGTTTACAAGCGCATGACCACCGAAGCGCAGGCCGCCGCAGGCACCGTGCGCGCAAAAGGCGAAGCCGCGGCGGCGGCCATCCGTGCCGAGGGCGACGCTGACGACCAACAGGTACTCGCTGCCGCCAATCAATCCGCGGCAGCGGTGCGCGGCGAGGGCGATGCGCAGGCAGCGAAGATCTACGCCACCGCTTCGGCGAAAGACCCGCAATTCTTCCGCTACTGGACCAGCCTCGACACCTGGCGCAAGAGCTTCAGCGGCGGTGGCGCGGTCGTGGTGCTGGACAAGAATTCCTCTTTTATGCAAGCCGTCGATGCAGGCGCTTCGGGCAACGGTGCGCCAGCGAAGCACTGAGCGACGATTGTCGTCAGATCGGGCCTGGTCACCGAGCGTCGCCCCACATCGAAACACAACATCGGAACGAGAAACGAACAATGGGACAGTCCGTAGTCATCCTTGGCGCCCAGTGGGGGCGAACGGCTGCGCTTGCGGACTGCCTGTGGCAGTCCGCGCAGGCGTGAGCGCCCGAGGCAGGACGCCGAGGGCCGGGTGACTTGGCGAGATCAGGATGATCGAGCGTAGTCACCGATCGTCGCCCCACA